>JBBTQF010000017.1:0-17142 GCA_038065815.1 Patescibacteria group bacterium | reverse complement strand
TGGGGGTTTTGCTCAAAGAATGTTCGAACATCAATCAAAAACGACCGCCAAATTGCACTTTTTGTGAAAATTGGCGGAGAGGGAGAGATTCGAACTCTCGAGACCTTGCGGTCTACCGGTTTTCGAAACCGGCGCACTAGACCAACTATGCGACCTCTCCGCGCTCGGAAAAACTAACACGTTTGTTTGTTTTTTTCAAGAGAAAAAGAGAGATTCGTCTTGAATGAAAAGAAGATTGGCGCAAGAACCAACTTTTTTGTTATACTACCTTGCATCTATGCCTACCATCCGCAAAGCTATTATCCCTGTCGCTGGCCTTGGGACCAGATTTTTGCCAGCCGCAAAAGCCCAGCCAAAAGAAATGCTCGCAGTTGTTGATAAACCGATCATCCAATATATCGTTGAGGAGGCTGTTGCAAGCGGGATTGAAGAGATCATTTTCGTGACTTCCGTCGGCAAACGCGCGATCGAGGATCACTTTGACCGCAACTTTGAGCTTGAGTATCGCCTCGAACAAAAAAAGAAACTCCATGATCTCAAAGAGATTTCCAAGATAGGTCACCTTGCGAAGTTTGCTTTTGTGCGACAAAACAAGCCTCTCGGCGACGGACACGCGATTCTATCAGCTCTGCCATTTGTTGATGAACATGAACCAGTTGCCATCCTGTTTGGCGACGACATCATTGCTGGCAAAACACCCGCACTCAAACAACTCATCAGTGTCTATGAGAAGTATCACGATCCCGTGATCGCTCTATCTGCTGTTCCCAAAAAACAAGTTCCAAACTTTGGCGTCATAAGCGGGAAAAAGCTCAACGGCACGGCTTGGCAGATAAACCGTTTTGTAGAAAAACCCGCCATTAGCGAAGCCCCGTCGAATCTTGCCGTTGTCGGCCGATACATCCTCACCCCAGAGCTCTACCCTCTTTTACGACAACAGCGCGTTGCCAGTGGAGAAATCAGACTTGCCGGCGCCTTCGAGCTCTTTCTGCAAAACAATCGCAGTCTTTATGGGTGCGCCTTTGACGGAACATGGTACAACTGCGGTAGTAAACTCGGCTTTTTAATCGCTCAAGTCGAGCTCGGCATGAAACACCCTGATGTCGGTAAAGAGTTCAAACGGTATTTAAAGGGGGTATGTTCTCAAATTCAAAAATAACCGCGCTCGTCCTAATCGCTCTTGTGTTGACGGGTTTTGGTTGTGGCAACGATGAGGCCGAAATCGCCTCGGCTCCAATTCAACTGAACGTCTGGGGTGTGTTTGATGATGAGGATAACTATGATGACGTGGTTTCATCATATCGCACACTGCATCCAAATGTATCAATCGAATACCGTGAGTTCCGTTTTGACGAGTATGAGGAGGAGCTGATACGTGCGCTTGCCGAGGGAGAAGGTCCAGATGTTTTCCTCGTACACAACACGTGGGTTGAGCAATATAAGTCGCTCATGCAACCGATGCCAAAAACTATCACCATCGGCTATCAAGAGGTGCGCGGTCGCGTCAAAAAGGAAGTCGTAAATATCTTGCGCACGGAAAATACTTTAAGTGAGCGTTCGCTCAAAAGTGATTTCGTTGATGTCGTAGCGCAGGATGTTATCCGCTCGTATCAGGCAAACGAAGACACAGCACCAGAAGACCGCATCTTTGGACTCCCGATGGCACTCGATACGATAGCTCTATATTGGAACAAAGATTTGTTTAACGCGGCTGGCATTGCCGAGGCCCCTGACACATGGGATGAGTTTCAGGAGGCAGTCATTGCACTGACCAAGGTGGACAAGGATGGCAACATCGTGCAATCCGGAGTCGGCATGGGTACAAGTGAGAACGTAGAACGGGCATCAGACTTGCTCGCCCTTCTGATGTTGCAGAACGGAACCGAGATGATCTCTAGTAATGGACGAGACGTCACCTTTGACAAGGTGCCGAGCGCTGGCGTCAAAGGCGTACTGCCGGGACTTGATGCCACACGCTTCTACACTGACTTTGCCAATCCAACAAAGGAAGTTTACACATGGAATGCCGATCAGCCGAACTCTTTTGATGCCTTCGCCAATGGAACATCGGCGATGTTTTTCGGCTACGCTTACAATTTACCACTTCTCCGCACCACGGCGCCAAAAATCAACTTTGCCATTTCACAAGTCCCGCAAATTGATGGTGGACGCCAAGCTAACTTTGCGAACTACTTTGTGATGGTCGTATCCAAAGACTCAAAAAAAAGCGATTGGGCTTGGGATTTCATTCAGTACATCAGTGCGGACGAGGAACAGAATGCCAAGTACCTCGACAGTGCTGACAAACCTCCCGCTCTGCGCAGTCTGATCTCCACACAACTTGAGGATGAAGACCTCTCCGCCTTTGCAAGTGAAGTTTTAACCGCGCGGTCGTGGTATCATGGAAATGATATTGTTGCGGCCGAAGAAGCCTTGCTGGAACTCGTGGACACAATTCTGGCTGGATCAATTGAGCCTGTGGATGCTATTGAGCTTTCTGCTCAAAAAGTTGAACAAACACTATGAGTGTTTTTGAGACTGGTATTGTTTTCACAGAAGTAAGTCCCGAGTGTCAAAGCCTCGGCGAGTGTTCACTTGATGATGTGATGCAGGTGTTTGTGAACATCAGTAATTTCATTCTTGGCATTGTCGGCTCGCTGGTGCTTGCCATGTTCGTCTACGGCGGTATTCGCTGGATCACAAGCCAAGGCAACCCTGATGGAATCAAAGCTGGCCGGCAGGCAATGACCGGTTCGGTGATTGGCCTTTTTATCGTCTTTGGAGCATTCACGGGGATTAATTTGGTCACGAGCATTCTACGCGGTGGTGATCTTGACCAGCAGAACAAGTGCGAGCTCGTGAGTCCTGATGATGGTGGCAAGGCCGGTCTTGGCTATGCCTGCCTTCAGCAAGAAACAGATGATAATTGGGATTGTATTACTAATCTGTGCCCGGCGGGCGGAGCTGATATTCAGTGTTGTATCCCTAAAACAACTACCACAGAGTAACTATTAGACCCCACACTATGAACTTGATTGAGGTCGCTAGAGCGGCAGAAAACATCTCACTCGTAAACCCGCTCGGCACAACTGACGTGCGCGTCATTCTTGGCTACATCATTCAGGCGGTGCTAGGGCTGTCTGGAAGCATTGCTCTTATTTTCTTTGTGTGGGGTGGATTTCTTTGGTTGACGAGCCAGGGGAATCCTGACAAAATTAAGCAAGGTACAAAAACGCTTGTCTGGGCAACGATCGGACTTGTCGTCGTATTCTCGGCTTACACGATTACCAATGCCGTGCTTAAGGCGATTCTCGAAACCCCTTAGAAGTCTCATAAAAATAAATTTAAACAAACCTTTTCTTTATGTCTCAATCATACGCCGTCCGTTTTGGCCTCGGGATCATGCTCATATTTGCTGCGACGTTTGGCTTCATGAGTATTGCCCAAATCGCGCAGGCCGACACCATCACCAGTGGCGAACTATTGCCGGAAGATTTTGGTGAAGCAACAGGACTGGGAACCGGAGAGCTTCAGGACACTGTCGGATACATTATTCGTGCCGCGCTCGGATTTCTCGGCATTATTGCCGTTGTCATCATTCTCATCGGCGGTTTCAAATGGATGACCGCCAGTGGCAGTGAGGAAAAAGTGCAGGAAGCGCAAAAACTGATTGTCGCCGGCATCATCGGTTTGGCGATCATTCTCTCTGCTTACGCTATTGCAAGCTTTGTCATTGATCAGCTCGTAACAGCGACGACTCAGTAATACTAGGCTTTGGATCGTGGAGTCTCGAGGCGACTCGAGGCTTCTGGTATGAAGCTTATCGCCTCGCTCTATCTTTTCTCGGTGCTGTTAAGTCCTGCGTTTGCTCTGGCACAAGGCATTGATGTAAGTGAAACAGGCCTCTCAACAACGGCGGAGACTGCCGGTTATGGCGACACAGAGGAACTCGATGTTGTGGTTGGACGCATTATCCAAGTCGTTCTTGGATTCATGGGGTTTGTCTTTTTTGCCTATGCGCTATATGCCGGCGTTCTGTGGATGACATCAAAAGGCAATGCGGAAAAGGTAAAGCAGGCACAGCAGATGATCACGAACGGCATTATCGGGCTTGTGATCGTTTCTGCCGCATACTCAATCGCATATTTCGTGATTACTAATATCAAGTAGACATCGTAATCTTATGACAGAGCGCATCTTTCTTGCCGTGGCAGATCTGGAAGATTTTCTTACGGATGTTTCTGATAAAGCGGGGCTTTCCACAAGTGGGGGTAAGCCAAATCAAAGTATTGAAGAAATTGTCGGAAATGTCATTTCTGTCTTGCTTGGAACGCTTGGTGTTGTTTTTCTTGTCTTGTCTGTTTACGCTGGATTCCTCTGGGCAACCTCGCAAGGCAGTGAGGAAAAAGTGAAGAAGGCTCAAGAGATATTGAGAAATTCGATCATCGGGCTTATAATAACTTTAGCCGCTTACTCTATCTCTTACTTTGTTATCCAAAATGTGAAAACTGCAACTGGCCTTTAATTTCAATAATCAAACAAGTAACTATGTTTAAGAAAATTTTCCTGATTGGCGCACTTTTCGTGCTTCCACTCGTTGCCCCGCTCACTGTGCGCGCGATCGACATTACCGACATTGAAACAGAACTTACAACTGTTGGCGATGCAGGATATGGAACGAGTGGCGGGCCACAGTCCCTCACAACGACGATCGGAACGATCATCAGCACCGTGCTCGGACTGCTAGGAATCATCTTCCTGATCCTTGCGGTCTACGCTGGATTCCTATGGATGACCTCACAGGGAAGCGAAGAAAAAGTTAAGAAAGCGCAACAGATTCTTACGAGCTCGATTATTGGTCTTATCATCACGCTTGCGGCATACGCGATTGCTGATTTCATCGTTGGCGAGGCGTTAACAGCAACAGGAGTGACATAAAAAAAATTCTTTCGTGGATGCGAAAACCCCTCCGAACAGAAATGTCGGAGGGGTTCTTCGTGTGTATCCAGCGGTCGAACGCTGGAGAATGTTGACATGGGCTAGTCGCAGTAGCCCATGTTGTCGCCGAGCCACTCTTCCCAGTCAACACGGCGCCCGTGGAGATCGTACGACTTGGTCTCGCACGCCTCGTCGAGCTCATAGGTCCCGGTCACCGGATCCCGAAGGAAGCGGTACAGGCGCCACGTCCCAGACATGCTCGGCGAGGAGCCGTACATGACCTCGCCGGGCGGGATCATGGGGAGCCAGCCGATGCCGGTCGCGTCAATCTGGGCGCGGAGCTCCCACGGTACGCCACTCGTCGGCAGGAGCGCGGGGCGTCCCATCGTCTGCGGTACAACGACGAGCCCATTGACCACGACCACGAACCCGTAGTTGTCACTCTTGTTGATAAACTTGAACGACTTCGGGTTCGTGTCCGAATGGCACCTGAAAGCACCGCCCGGACCGTAGCCGTTTGGATCGTTGAGCTTCCCCACGATCCACGCGTGCCCCATGCATGGGTTCGGGTTCTGTGGCACCGCCGGCGCGATGGTCGGCCGTGACGCTGGCGACGTTACGGCGGCGAGAAGGCGGGTCGCGACATCGGTAGTGACCTTGTCGGTGAGGCCCGACTCCTTGAGCTTGGCGACCTTTTTATCGACCGCCGAATCCCCGGTCGGAACCGCCGGTGGCACTACGGCCTGGGCGCTTGGCACGGATTGTGCCTTGAGAGTATCGAGCTCGGCTTTGGTTCTGGCGAGCTCGGCGTTCTGGCTTTTGATGAGGGTATTCAGCTCACCAATGAGCCTTCCGCGGTCTTCGATCAACTCGGCGGCGGCGTCCGGGTTGCTGGCAACGGCCACCACCAGCGCGGGGTCGGTCGCGGCCGCGAGGGCGGCCGCGATGAGGGTGATGAACATGGGTTCTCCTTGCGCTCACTCGGTGAGCGCGCCAATGAGTTTTGAGTTGTTGTCGGTCTCGGCCCGAAGGCCGGAAACCGTGAGGGTGAGGCGACTAATCCTTTCCGCCGTCGGGTCGTACAGGCCTGTCTGGCCCACGGTGCCACCGTAGGCGATGTTCTGATACAGACCCGGCTGAAAGCCGTAGCCACCGTATCCATAGCCGAACCCGTAGTACTGGTTCGCGCTCACGGAGACATTCGACCCGCGTGCCGTCACGCTGACCGGCTGACCACTGCGAATCGCCTCTGCCGAAGCAAACGCGAAATCGCACCTGGCCTTGATCGCAGAGCCGAAGACTTGGCCCGTTACCCCGACCTTGCAGGCCTTCAGGAGCTCGAGCCTCTGTTCATGCTCGCGTTTGTCCGCGAGGTCTTCACGAACGGCCCTCTCCCTCTCGGCCTCCTCCATCGCGACCATCGCCGTGGCGACGTCGCGCAAGGAGATGGCCTCTTCCGCCGGACGGACAGGTTCCTCGGCATTGGCGCCGAGGACGAAAAGAATGATGAACATTCTGACCCCTCTTTTTTGGTTGTGGAACAAAACTACTCCGAAATAACGGTCTTTCGGACTTATGAACATAACACAAAAGTCCGTTTTTGTCAATCATTCCTAATCACATTCCAGCCCATTTCCGATTGACAAAATCGTTTTTTTGTGTTATAAATTTCAGTCCTTGTTCTCTCACAATTTGACCGTAAAACAATCCAAAAAAAGGAGGTGCCAAATGGCACATGTTGCGTTGGTAGATTTGACGCACGAAATTGCGTCAATTGGGTTTGATACGCTTTCCGAAAGCGTTACGGACCCGCTCGGCAACACTCTGGCCGACACGGCCGGAGGAATCGCGGAAACGGAGCGCGTAAAGCGCTTTCTGTCGGGATTACTCGGTGGCCTCACGCCGGCGCAACTCGGTCATCTGCAGACCGCAGTGCGATGGGGTGGGCGACTGACCTCTTCAACGCTGAAGGCAGTCGCACGGCGTATCATGGTCAAAAACCATGTTCACGCGAGCCTCATGAGTGTCGTCATTGACGCAATTGACGACCTCTGCGAGATTCTCGGAAAACGAACCGAGGCCTCGCTTTCAGTAGCGCAGGTCCAGGTCTACACCAACACGGCTGTGGACCACGCCGTATCCAACCATTCAACCACGGCCTCGGCCGCTTCTGGAGCTCACATGAACCAAACATTTAAGCTCCCAAGTCAGGAGCTGTCGGCGCAAATCGTCGAGGAAATCGCAAACCTCGACACGATCGGTCTCAAGCGCTGGGGGCGACTCTGGCTCATAAGGCACGAGTCGTTCTACGGTGATCCCGATCATGAACTGCACGGATCGGCAACGATCGAGGAGGCAATCCGCGCCTTACTCGTGGCCGAACCGGCGGCGGTGAACGTCCTGAATAGAACGGACGTCGCCGAAAACGAGGGTGACGTCCGTGAGGACGAGGCAATCCGCGCCTTCATCGGAATGTCCGAGGTCTACCTCGTGAGCCCGAGTCTCGTGGCTCGCTCACGCGATGAAGCCGATCGGCTGATGGGCGGTGACGCACGACGTGCTCTCAAGGAGGGCGCGTCTACCGTAGTGGAAACCGCGAAGATGGTCGGTGGTGGCGCGGTTAAGGCGATGGTCTACATGGCCATCATCGGATTCGTGCTCGTCATCATCGGTCTGGTGATCGTGGCTTATGGCGTCTTTGGCGTCATGGATGCGACCGGTGCGCACACGATCGGACTCGGTGTGCTCGGCGTCGGCGCGACTGTGTCCATGATCGGTTGCGGGACCATTGCGGTTTCCGTGGCGATCTGGGAAACGATTAAGACTGGCGCAAAGTGGGCTTATGACACGGCCGGCGCGCCGATTGACTACCTGAAAGCGGTCGTGAAAGCGGCCGCCAAAACATTCGGCATCAACATCGAACAAGAGGCCGTGTAAGCGGCCTTGGGAGGAAAAATGTCTTCACCTTCACCCGCCGCGGCACCCGCGGCCCCGCCTTCGCCGCCGACCAGCGCGTCGCCAGCGAGCCCAATCAAAAAGGACCGCGAATGGTCCGGCGCCGAGTCGGCCGTTCGCTATGGCACTGCCCTCATCGTATGGACGCTTGTCACTGCCGGCGCCATGTCGGCGATGCGTGTCCCGTGGAATTGGATCGTCGGGGTCGAAGCCGGACTGCTGGTCCTTATCCTCCTCGTCATCGCGACGAGTAAGGACCTTGAAATCGGTCGCAAGATCATCTCGTGGGGGTCGCTCGTCGGCGTCATACTCCTCACGATCAGCATGGGATGGATCACCTATCTGTCCCAGCGCGAAGCGAAAATCGCGGACATCGTGGCACAGGATCCGGTAATCGCAGGCCAGTACGCCGAGCAGATCACCCGTGAGAACCAACTTTTCGTGCTGGGCGCCAACGACGCCGAGCTCGTGATCGGCGAGGCCGTGCGCGAGGCAGAGCTCAAGAAGGCGGAGCAGTTCGCCGACAACATCCACAACGGAAACGGAGCGGGTGTGGAGGTATTGAAGGAGAACAAAACGGCGAGCGCACTGCGACTCATCGGCTGGACTTCAGAGCTTGTGATTGAGGGGAAACCGGCCGGTGCGCAGAAGAGCTTTGCCGAGGATCTGCTCTCGGTCCCTTGGTGGCAGGCTGGTATCTTCCTGTTCTTCACCTTCGTGGTGATGACCGTGGCAACATGGCTCATCGTCACCTCATTCATCAACACCATCTTCGGCAAGGGGATGAAAGAGGTGAAGGAAGGGCTCGAAGGATGGAAGTGGTTCCGAGCATGGATCTGGTACCTGTTCGATCGCTTCATCGTGAGGTGGTCCGGAAAGTTCGCGGCCGTCGCGCTGGTCGTGTATGTGATCGTCGCGAGCCGATCGTGGTACTTCCCGGAAAGTCCACTCCCCGGCTCGGTGATGTGGGAATCGGCCCAGCAACAGTTGGCCGCGCAGGTGGCACAAGAGTCGAAATCTCTAGCACTGCCAACGCCGAAAACTGCTGCAGTCGTCGCGCCAAAAGCGGCGAAAAAAAGTCTGCACGACTTCAAGTGCAGTCTGCCAGGAGCCTCGAAGCAGTACGCCGACTGCGCCAAAAAGTAGAACATAGTCGCGTGACAACACACGTGGCTTCACAAATCGGGAACCCTCGAACGCATACGGCGTTCGGGGGTTTTCATTTCATACGCTCCTTAAACCACTCCACCCAAATAATATTGAACGGATCGGCCTTGTTGAGTCGCGCCAGCTCGGCTGTCGTGTAGCCGGCGAGCTGAATAAGCTCAAACGCTTGCAAGAGGCGTGTTTTTTGTTTAAGTAAAATACGTTCGACGCGTGCTCCATTTTCTGCAATGACTTGTGCTGTGATGCCGTAACGATTTTGACTGCGAGAATGATAAAGCTGTGACTCAAACAAAACAAACGTCATCTTTTTCACGATCTCTTTTGGAAATGAAAGCCCTTCCATCAAATGATGATTGAGCTCTGGAAGAACGAACCAGATCGCAAACTGTTTGCTGGTCTCGTGGCAGTAATTTGCAAATAGATGCGCAGAGCCTTCGAGGTGCTCGGAGGCCACGAGCACAGGAATCCTGCCGTGAAACTTTTTTGCAAGAGTAGTTGGTGTCTTCAAATCAACCCGCTGTTTGAGCATTGAGACGAGCTCAAAAACTTCTTTCTGTGAAACGCGCAGGAAACCAAGCTTGGTGAGCATGCCTAAAGTGCCGATGACCGAAAAGCCCGAGGCGTAACGCGGTTGTACAACGCCGCGCTTATTCGATGGAATTAGATTGCCCGCATCATAAACATAGCCCGGCGTCTGGTCTCGCTTGGCGCGTTTTGCAAGTTCCCCTCCAGCACACATGACCAGCAGTTTGGCGTGACTTTTTTTTGCGGTCTCGTAGGCGACAAGCACTTCTTCAGTCGAACCAGAATAAGACGACAACAGCACCAGCGTATTTTTCCCTACTCCGCCCGGCAACTCATACCCATTGACAATCTCCATCGGAATTGAGAGCTTTTTTGCGTACACACACTTGACCACGTGCGCCCCAAGCGCTGAACCGCCCATTCCAATCACAACCAGTCGGTCGCATTTTTTGTATGAGGCTGGCAAGTGAAGATGTTGAGTTTCCTTCCACGCCCACGAGATTTGTTCGTGCAGTTGCTCTAGGGTCTGCTTCAGCGTAATCATAAGTCAATTTTTTCTCGAATAAGTTTTGTAACTTCAGCGCGTTCGCTGTTGCGATTTACAAGAGTCGCGCCAACTACACGGCCCGCTCGCACAAAAAGTTGGGTGATTCCGCCTTCACCCTTTGATCCGCGCCTGATAATCCGCTCTGCTTTCTCGCGATCTGTGTCGCCAACAAAAATGATCTCCATGCCACGGACATTGGTGGCGTACGAACTCACAAGCTCAAACCGCGTGCGCTCACCTGCCATCGTCTTCGCGACGATGCGCCCCTGCGTCATCGCGTTCATCCAGTTTCCCACAATCAGATGGCGCTTTGCAAACAGATCGAAATATTCCGCAACGTCTCCGGCGGTATAAACATTCGGAACATTCGTCTCAAGAAAATCATTGGCAAGAATCCCTGCGCGAGTTTCGACACCCGCTTCTTTAATCCACGAAAGGTCTGGGGCGACCCCCATTCCAATCCCAACAATCGCGTATTCCTGCAATCGTGGCGGATTGTTACTGACAACAATACCGTCTCTTTCAACTCTCTCTTTGATAAGGTCTGACGAATCCTGATCAAGCGAGCGACTAAAAAAACGACCTGTTCGTGTGAAGAGCTCGGCTTTCAGTCCACGGTCCGCAAAGATGTTGATATACTCAATGGCGATGAAGCCCGCGCCAACGATGCCAACAGAGCTTGGGGACTCACCCAAAAGTTGCAAGAGATGATCAGCGTCATCAAGCGTGCGTAAATACGAGATGCCACGACAATCCTCATCGTGCGTCTTAACTTCCCCACCAGTGGCAATGAGCAATTTGTCGTACTCATGCTCGCGCCCATCGCTCGTTGCCACGAAATGATTTTTGACGTCAAGCTTCGAAACGGTCACGCCAAAATGCGCCTCAATTTTCTGTTGTTCGTACCAGCTTTCCTTTTTAAGGAAGCATCGCTCGCGTTCGACTTTCCCATTGATGTAGTGCGGTAACAGAACACGAGAATACAGACGATTCTGCTCCTCTGAAATCAAAACGATCGAACCGTTCGGATCGATCTTTCGAAGTTCTTCCGCGGCTGTCGTGCCCGCAATTCCACCACCAACAATGAGATACCTCATAGTTCTGGAAACAACTGATTTCCATCTTCGTCGTAAATAAAAATTGCAAGCGTCGGACAAGATTGCGCCCCAAGAAGGATGTTTTCTTTTTCATCCTCGGAGACCTCAATCACTCGCTCATAAGTGCGCGGAGTCGGTTCGGTGCCGTGATCAAAAACGACCGCCTTATTTTCGTCGTTGAGCTGGAACGTCTCCGGCGCTATCGTGACGCACGAGGCGGCGCCGATGCACAGGTCTGGATCAACTTTAATACGTAATTTCATACGACAAAAGTCTACCCAAAATATTTCTCTTTGTAAAACCGTATGAGCTCTTCAACGGCCGGCAGGACGCTTGGATTTCCAATCCCTACTTTGGTCTTTGTCTGAACCTGCTCAATCGTTTGCGCGCCATCAAGGACTGCTGATTCAATGTCACGATCCGTCACCTTTGTAACAGGATCAATCATACGCGCCGACTCTGCAACAATTTTGTCAAACTTTCCGACACGGCGATAAAAATCATTAATCGCATCGCGCAAGGCCTTGTCGCACAAAACCGAGCAATGAAACTTGCGCGCAGGAAGTCCTCCCAAGCGATTCATAATATCAATCGGCTTGATCTCACGAGCTTTGGTAAGCGTCATTCCACCGTTCTCTGTCATCATGACGGACGTCATTGATGTTGAGGCGATCGCGGAACCACACCCAAACGTCTTCCACCGAAACCTTTGTATGCGTTCCGTTTGTGGATCAATGAGCAACCAGACGCGTAGCTCGTCGCCACACGCCGGCGAACCGACCTTACCGATCGCATTGTACTCGGACGGATCAAGGTCATGATCCAAAAAATTCTGCGGATGAAAAAAATGCTGTTTTACCATGTCAGAATAAAACCAGCTCTGTTTTTTGTCATGAGAAGTGACGTCAGCGGACATAATATTTTTCATCTACTCTCACTGGACTTATACTTCTCAACTTCTCCACAAGCGGTGGCAAAATCTTTAGTACATAATCAATATCCTCCTCAATCGTCGAACGGCCAAGGCTGAAACGAATACTTCCGTGCGCAACTTCGTATGGCAAACCGAGCGCTAAAATGACATGGCTTGGTTCAAGCGATGCGCTGGTGCAAGCCGAGCCAGTCGAAGCGTACACGCCTTGAGCGTCAAGATATAGGATGAGCGCCTCGCCTTCGATGTCCATGAAGGAAATGTTTACGTTGTTTGGGAGTCGCTCGGTTGGATGGCCATTCAGGCGCGTTTTTGGCAGTTTCAAAATGCCGGCAATGAGTTTGTCGCGCAACGGGACCAGGCGTCTGACTTCGGCTTGACGCTCGGTTTGAGCGAGTTCAAGCGCTTTGGCAAGTCCAATTATTCCAGCTACATTTTCCGTTCCCGGGCGCAAAGTTTTTTCTTGTGAGCCACCAAATTGCAATGGCTGTAGTTTGATACCGCGCTTAACGTACAAAACTCCAGCGCCCTTTGGTCCGTAAATCTTGCTCCCGTTGAGCGTCAACATGTCAACGTGCAATTTTTCGATGTTGAGCTCGAGTACTCCAGAGGCTTGGCAGGCATCAGTATGAAAAACCGGAAGCTGGCAGTTACTCATTGGCAGGCTGGCGCGAAACTTCTGAATAATCTTGCCGAGCTCCGCAATTGGTTGAATCGTGCCGATCTCATTGTTCGCATACATGATGCTCACCAGAACCGTCTGTGGCGTGAGAGCATCTTTGAGATCATCTGGTCGCACCATGCCACGTGCGTCCACTGACAAATAGGTCACACTAAACCCTTCCTTTTCCTGCAAATATTTTACAGTCTCGATAACCGATGGATGCTCAATCGTTGAAATGATGATCTGTGGATTCTTAATTGATGCCTTAATCGCATGAGAAAATCCGAGAATCGCCAAGTTGTTCGATTCTGTGCCACCAGAGGTAAAAATAATTTCATCCGCGCGAGTGCCCAAAATTTTTGCAACAGATTGGCGCGCCTCATCCATCGCGTCCTTCACGGCCTTGCCGGCCGAGTGAAAACTTGATGGATTGCTATAAAGCTCGTCCAAAAATGGCAACATCACCTCGCGCGCGCGAAGATCAAGCGGTGTGGCCGCGGCGTGATCTAAATAAACAGATCGCATAGAGAACATGGATCGTACCTAGAAAATAGCTTCGGGTCAACCCATTCCTCAAGGTGCTAGATCAGGCCAATAGTCGTCCGATCCAATACCCGATGATGGCGGCAAAAGCGCAGACGACGACCATCTCTGAACCGCTCTTCCACCACGAACGTTTTGTAAAACGAGTCTTCCACGCGCCGAGGACAAAAAGGAAGATGAAAGTGAGGATAACCGATAGCCACAAGGCATCTTGCACTGAAAGAAAAAGATATGGCAGAAGCGGAAAAAACCCACCAGCGAGATATGAAAAAAACATGATCACACCGGCGATGAGCGGATGCTCACGAGATTCGTTCCGGCGACTGTGCCGATGCGTGGCTTCGACTTCTTCTTCTGTCTTGGACGAAAGATAACTGCCAGCCGCCATAGAAATAGCCTCAACTGCCACGAGCACGCTACCGGTGAGAATGACAAAGTCAGAGTTCCCTGACCCAACTGCCACGCCAGTAATCGTTCCCAGCGTGGAAACAAGACTGTCCTCAAACCCAAAAATAATTTCGCGTAAATAGATCGCAATCATACCGACACATTGTATCGTTTAATCAAAGTGATTTACAATAGTCTCCTATGCCAATTTTGAAACCAACTATCGTGATCGTAGCCGACAGCGGTTCTTCAGCCAAGCTTTTTTATGCCGACAATGATGAGTTCCGCCATATCGGCGATGTCTTCGTTGATATAACTTTTGAGCAAAGCGGCGCGCACGCTGACCTGCACAGCAAGCCGTGGGAAGAAGCGAATCGCCTGAAATTCTATCACCAGCTCAATGAGGAGTTGCAAACGCGTTTGCAGAATAAGGAGGCGGAAGAGTTGGTTGTGTGTGTTCCCCATGAGGGAAAAAATGAGCTTGAAGAGCACCTCACCACAGACGTGGAAACACGCATCGTGAAGATCGTGCCTAAAAATCTGCACAAACTTTCAACAACCGAATTGCGTGAGTATCTTGAGAATGCTTGATTTCGATAGTTCGCTCTGCTATCTTGGCCATGCTGCTCATGGCCAGGTAGACAAGTGGTAAGTCGAGGGTCTGCAAAACCCTTATGCAGGGGTTCGATTCCCCTCCTGGCCTCCAAATAAAAAAACACTCGACGTTGAAATTACAACATCGAGTGTTTTTTTATTGGTAAATCTCAATATCAATATTGCGGACTCCAAACTGACGCGCCTCGGTAATATCCTCCATCCAGATATCCACGCGATAATAATAGCGGGCGTTCATACGATCCTCGACCACAAAAATCTGATCCCCATAATAATCAGGAATTTTTACCTTCGCTCCAATCGGCAAGAAGTTTGTGGCAATAACGCCGTGGCGCACGGTCGTCCCAGAAGCCGTAATAAACGGCGTGGAGTCCGTCTGCCACACCTCGGACGTATAAGCCGTTGCGGTGACTGTCATGGCGCGTGGAGCGACGCGCTGTTGCGACTCCGGAAAGGAGCCATAAGGACGCACCACGTCATCGGCCTTGACGGTTGAAGGAAAAATAACTGTGGCGCCGATGGTGAGCACCAGCAAAACGACAAGGAATTCCATTCCGTGTTTCTTAAGAATTTTTTTGCTATGTTTTCTCTTCATAAAACAAAAATCCCCTTTCGGGGAACGGCCAATAGAGTACCACAAATGAGCTATTTTGTCAACCAAGAAATGAGCGCGCTTGCTCTTGACAAGTGCTAACTTCAGCCAAAATTACCGTCTTGCTGTCCACAGGCTCTCTTTTGAGCTAGACTGGAGTCATTACTATGTCTGACCCTTGGCGGCGCCACCAATTTTTACGTCGTTTCTGGCAAAATCTCTTTTTGCTTTTTTTAATTTTGCTTGTCGGCGGATCATTGTTCACCTTTGCGGCCTTTGCTTGGGTGAGTCGCGACCTGCCAAACCCTAATGCCTTGTCTGACCGCTCCGTGGCACAGAGCACTAAAATCTATGACCGCACCGGCGAACACATCCTTTATGAAATTCACGGTGGGAAAAAACGCACGTTGGTAAAGCTGGAGAACATTCCGGACGCCGTCAAATTGGCAACGATCTCGGTTGAGGACCAACAATTTTATAAACACAGTGGCTTCAACCCTGTGCGTATCATCAAGGGAATCGTCCTTGGTACTTTGTTGCGCGGTCGCCCGCAGGGGGGTTCCACAATCACTCAACAGCTGGTTAAAAACGCAATTCTCACGAATGACAGAACGATCGTACGAAAAATTAAGGAGCTCCTTCTCTCTGTCGCCATTGAACAACGCTACACCAAGGACGAAATTCTCCAGCTTTATTTAAATGAGATTCCATACGGCTCGACTAATTACGGCGTTGAGTCCGCATCATTCTCTTATTTCGGCAAATCCGTAAAAGAGGTGGGTCTAGCAGAAGCGGCAACACTCGCGGCCCTGCCAAAAGCGCCAACGCGCTATCTCAACAATGCAGAGTTACTTGATAACCGCCGCGATACTGTCTTGGAGCTGATGTTTAATGAAGGCTACATTTCGCGCGAAGAAGCCGACTTGGCGCAAGCCGAGGAGGTAGTATTGCTATCTCGCGTTGAGAACATTGTTGCCCCGCACTTTGTCTTCTACGTGAAAGAACAGCTCGTTGATGACTTCACCGAGCGCACAGTCGAACAGGGTGGGCTTAAGGTGACGACGACGCTTGATTATGACAAACAGATGTTGGCAGAAGAGGCGATCACGGCTGGGGTCGAGGCTCGAGGCGAGGCTTATGGGTTTGAAAATGCGTCGCTAGTGTCGCTCGACCCAAAGAGCGGTGAAATTCTGGCTATGGTCGGCTCGAAGGATTACTTCGACGAAGAGATTGATGGAGCTGTGAACGTCACCTTGCGCCCGCGCCAGCCTGGGTCCTCCATCAAGCCGATGGTCTACACTGCCGGCTTCCTGCGAGGATACACCCCGAAAACCATTTTGTATGACGTGGTAACCACTTTCAAAACAGAGTTAAGCGATTACACGCCCCACGATTACAATGCGGATATTGAATTTGGTCCAATCACTGTGCGTCAAGCGCTACAAGGCTCACTCAACATCCCGGCTGTGAAAATGCTCTCCCTCGTTGGTGTGCAAAACTTCCTCGACTTCGCCCAGACGCTGGGCTATTCAACGTTCGAGGACCGCAGTCGTTTCGGTCTCTCCGTTGTGCTCGGTGGCGGTGAGGTGACACTACTTGATCACACCTCGGCTTATGGTGCGCTTGCTACGGAGGGTCTTCTTCGCCAACCAGTCTCGATCCTCAAAGTCGAAGGCTCTGATGGCAGGGTTTTATTTGAGCGCACGCCGGATGCTGGAACGCGCGTTGTTGACCAAAATACCGCGCGCATGACAAGCAATGTGCTTTCTGACAATGGAGCTCGTGCCTACATTTTTGGAGAAAATAATTTTTTGACCCTTGGCGAGCGTCCCGTGGCCGCAAAAACTGGAACAACGAATGATTACCACGACGCATGGACAGTGGGTTACACACCATCGCTTGTGACTGGAGTGTGGGTGGGCAACAATGATAATGAGGCGATGGCGCGTGGAGCAGACGGCTCTGTTGTTGCGGCGCCGATCTGGAACGCCTATATGCGACAAGCGCTCGATGGTTCTGTGATTGAGAGTTTCACGGTTCCTGAAATCCCCACGCGCGGAAAAGCAATTCTCGACGGTTACATTCCTACGACTACGGTGACGATTGATCGCGCGTCAGGAAAACTCGCCACTGACCGCACACCAAAAAGCTACAAAGAAACCATTGTCTGTGGCGAATATC
>JBBTQF010000016.1:0-1806 GCA_038065815.1 Patescibacteria group bacterium | reverse complement strand
TTGTTTGAGAAGGATTTTTACATTGTGTGCCATCATGGAAAGAGTGGCTTGTAGGTACAGCTTGGTAGAACCTCTATACCTCGCTCTGATTAAGCTGTGATTCTTTTTCACGTCCCCAAACACCCTTTCAATAACCGTTCTATGTCGACGATAGGCTGTGCGTCCAGCGTCGTTGATGTAGGCGTTCCATTTGTCTTGGTGCTCCCCTTTTTTGAGATATTGGTCTGGAAGATGAAAAGCAGTCATGATGCCTGTGTATTTTTCAAGCAGGTTAATCCACACAGGACATCCATAGCCTTTGTCTGCGAGCAGAACATCCATACGACTACGTTGTTTTTCTGAGAGCAGACGATGGATGAGTTCATCGCCTGCGTCTAGATCCGACTCTCTCCCTGTGGTGACAGACAGGTTTGTCACGAGTCCTTGCTTTGTCTCTGCAAGTCCATGCACCTTGTACCCAAAGAAGGTTTTCCTCACGAGGACTTTTGTTCCTTCTTTTGTCATCTTTGTTTCAAGTCCCTTGGTTCCCCAAGACGCATCCGGATCTTTTGGTTTGGTTCCGTAGGTTTTCACGTCATGACTGTCAGTCTTTCCGTTCACCGATGAAATAACGTGTGTCGCGTCCAGGGCATACACACGACCCATTACAACCCCGTGACGGGTTGCCGTTTGAAGGATGTTTTCGAATATCTGCTTGAAGAATTCCGTTCCACACACTTCCAAGACCTCGTCTCGGAACCGAGACAAACTTGAGTGGTCAGGAGCCAGTCCGTCAATAGGCAGACGCAGGAAGTATTTCACATACAAGTCACTGGTTGCCATGAATTCCATCTCTCGATCGCTTCGGTCGTACAGGAAGGCCAGGAACAACATCTTTACCATAACCACGGGACTCTGGCGCGGTCTGCCTCCTTGTTCATTCTTTGCAAGATCCCAGAGAGGTTTCGCCATTCCATCCCAGTCGAACACGAGCCCGAGCTGACACAGGAAGTGATTCTCGTCGATGAAGCTCTTATACACATCATTTGACATGAAATGGTTGGAAAGTTTGAACATAGAGGCAAGTCGATTACGACTATTTTTAACTTAACCTAGCATCATTTTACCACTTCCCAACCTAAAACTCACCCAGAAGTGTGGATGAGTATTTCAACGGTCTCTCTTTGTCGTTTGACCAAATTCAAATTGTATGGCAGGCTTCTTTTCGGAAGAGAGGAGTGTTCCATGTCAAGCACTGATAGCGTTTCTTCTTGGGAAAAGCTGGAGTATGCCCTGCACGTTGCAGGACTTGCGATCGGTTTTGGCGCAAAGGCGACAGGACTTGCGTTCGTGTTCCTCGTCTTGGGTCCGGCGGCAACCGGGCTCATGCTGGTGATCGCAGGGGTATGGTGGAGCGTCAATTTCCTGATCCTCCTGGGTGCCATGCTCATGGTGGTCGAGGCGATGTATCTGTGGACAGTGGATCGTCTCTGGGACATGGCTCGCATGTTCGCTCGTGGAGTGAACCCGGCTCGCAGGGGTGGTCTCATTGACTCTCTTCTGCTGTCTTTGATCCGACACGCTCGTGGCGAGCCGCGCTACGTCGCTCCGTCGCTCTCTCGTTCAGGTCGAAGCCGTTCCTGGACAATCGCGGCAGCCATGTTGGCAACGATGGGGTATCTGAATCTCACACTTGGACTCCTGGTCACCGGAGCCCTCGTAGATTCGATCAAGTGGTGGATGCCCCTCATCTTGGGACTGATCGGTTTGGCGGTGGTTCTGCGGATCATCACGAGCTACTCCGTTCTTGGTGATTCCATGGATACC
>JBBTQF010000015.1:0-22110 GCA_038065815.1 Patescibacteria group bacterium | reverse complement strand
CACTTGCTCGCACGACATTTAAGGAAAAAAAATAGGCGATCGCGTCAACGTCGAGATTGATATGCTTCAACGATACTTTTATGGCACAACGCATCAGTCCTCTCACGCCAGCCATTGAACAATGGCTGGGCCATGCCGAAGAAGAGAATCCATGCGCATCGCTTGCTGATAAGTGGATGCGCACCCAATGTATTGTGCTGACTGATTTACGTGTCACGGCTTTTCGCAAGGATCTCGAGTCAACCCGAGGGTATCTTCTTGGCGTCTCCTTTAATTCATTTGGCAGAGATCTTGGTTCATTCATCTGCGCAATTCAACTCGGAACTTCTGGCGTGCCTGTCCGCATCAGCGCGCCGAAATCAACAAGTGAAGTGCCGGCAGAGCTCGAATCTGCCGTGCTGACATCGCTCTGGAAACTGGCGCCGACTGGTACGCGCCTTGAAGTCAAACTCGAGGACGATATTACCTCTGACGTTTCATCGCTTGAGATCGCCGAGCGTTATATTGCGAGTGGCTGGCATTTGGACCCAGCCTTCACCCAGCTCGTAAGTGAGGAGCCTAGAATTTGGGTGTTTTGTTTTCAAAAAATTTGATATAATTATTTTGCTGTGCGGAAAATTTCACCGGCAACATATTTATTTAGCATCGGTGCACTTGTCATTGCCGGGTTCATCATTTTTGGAGTTGTCGTAAAATCAGCTCCATCGCCGTATGACTCATTTGCACAATGCCTCACAGAAAAAGATGTAAAGATGTATGGCGCCTATTGGTGCGCGCACTGCCAAAATCAAAAGGAGCTCTTCGGCAATGCCTTTCGTTATATCAGCTACGAGGAGTGCGCAACTCCCGGAGCGCCAAAGGTAATGACGGCCACGTGCGAAATAGCTGGTGTGAAAGGGTATCCGACATGGAAGAACTCAGCAGGTGAAATAATTGCTGGGGAGCAAACGCTTGAAAATCTTGCGGAGTTCAGTGGCTGTAAACTATGATTTATTTTAATAACAAACGAGTTGCAACCGTATTATTTTTATTGAGTCTCATCGGGATTGCCATCTCGATTTATAGTGTTGCACATTTTTTCGGCATTACGAGCGGAAGCATCTGCAATATTAATGAAGTATTGAACTGTGATCTCGTCAATAAGAGCGTCTACGCGAAAATAGGTGGCATTCCAGTTTCGATCGTTGGTCTTATAGGTTATCTGTTTCTCGCTATTGCTTCGTATCTAAAGTGGAAAGAGAAGGAAATTGATCGCGGGCTTACACAATTTTTGCTCACCGCAATCGTTATTGGTTTTTTCTTCAGCCTTTATCTGACAGGCGTTGAGGCATTTATTCTAAAAGCTTTTTGTCCAACCTGTCTTATCTCACAAGTAACCACCTTACTCATGACTATATTTATCGTAATGCTCTATGTCAGAGAACGTCATTTATAATCGTGAGGAAGTTTGGGATGAACTGCTTGAGCGCGTTCGAGCGCAAGGTATTGCAGAGGTTGGCGAGCTCGACGAGGATCAGGAGATAGCGGAACTCGCAGCAGAATTCAAGGAACGGTGGGGTGATATACATCTGTGAGAGACATATCAAACCAGTGATAAAAATCTGCTTCGGAGCTCGATGAGAGATCGGATGTCGTGTAATTGATTGTGTACGGTTCGAGCTCCGAGACTTCTACTGATTGAAGCGTGGTCGTTGGTTGTTCAATGCCATTTACAAATAGCTGAACTGTTCCATTGATTGGAAAAATGTTCACGCGTTCGGCGAAGTCATAATTAACCAGACTCCAAACTCCATCGCTGATGGAGGTAACGCGATCTGTTCTGACAGAAACGGAGCCGAGCGGTGCTTGGCGCGCATCAACAGCAACGCGTCCGCGAAGGATAAATAAATGCACCTCGTCTCTTAAAATTTGGTCTAGACGCAGATCAGTATTTTCAGACAGGCCAACGAGAATACCATCAATCGAGAGAAGGACTCGAGCATCGGTGCCAGTCGAGATTGTTCCACCACGCCGAAAATCGAGTTTAATGTCACCGGTCTGTTCGAGCACCTGAAGCACGCGTACTGGTTCCGGCAGGAGTTGCAAAATCAGCAGGGCGCTGACGGATATAACAAAGCCAATTAACAATCCTTTCGTCCATATTGCTGTCATACGATCTTTACTATACCATTTTGACATTCATTCGTAATTCAACCCAGTTTATGTCACTCCTCGAATTCTACGGCAAAGAGTGTCCGCACTGCATCAGCATGGCCCCTATCATCGAGAAGCTTATAAAGGATGGAATTAAGATTGAACAGCATGAAGTTTGGCACGATCAAAAGAATGCAAAACTAATGGAGGAGTACGACAAGGGCTTGTGTGGTGGTGTGCCATTTTTTTACAACACGGAGACGAAGAAATCAATCTGCGGAGGCGCCAGTGAGGACGATCTACGCAGTCTTTATTGACAACGAACCAATTTTAAGATAAATTTAAGATAATCTTTATAACCTCTCCACCCAATGCGGATCGGTTTCAACATGGAGCTCGAGGAAGACCTTACGGTCGCCGATACCCTCGAGCTCTTTGCGTACCGACTGTCCAATCTCTTTGACCCCACGTCCGCCAGCGCCGATAATCATACTTTTGTAGCGCTCCGCGTTTGTCAGAATGCGCGCCGCGATAAACAGCGAGCCGTCAGGCCGTGAACGCATCTCATCTACCTCAACGTGCGTTGAATAAGGAACCTCTTCGCGCAAACGCAGAAACAATTTTTCACGAATGAGTTCGGCGACCCATTGTTCCTGTGGCATACTGCTTATTTGAAACTCTGGGTAGTAAAATTCACCTTCCTGCAGTCGTTCAAAAATCATATTCACCAAAGCCTTCAGATTTGTGCCACGCAAAGCTGATACCTCAATGACTTCATCAAACTTATCCGCCAGCGCTTGATAGGAACTCATGTACGGCTTCTTATACGCGTCAATTTTATTGATGACCAAAATCTTTGGCTTATTAAGAGTCTCGATGAGATGGAGCGATTGATGCTCCTCATTGCCGATCGCTCTGGTTGGATCAACGACGTACAAAATAACATCCACATCATTGAGAGAGTTCTTGGCGTACTGTAAAAGGCGCTTGGTGAGCGCGTCGCGCGCTTTTTGCATGATGCCTGGCGTGTCAACGAAGACAACCTGTCCGCGCGGGTCGGTGATGATGCCCTGAACTGGAAGGCGCGTGGTTTGCGGTTTTGGGGTCGTAATCGCAATTTTACTGCCCACAAGCGCGTTGAGCAGAGTTGATTTTCCAACGTTTGAGCGGCCGATGAGGACCGCGAATCCTGATTTTGGCATATTTCTAGCGCATTTCAGTGCTGTTAAGAGTCGCCACGTCACTAAAGTGGCTTTGAAATTAACGACACAACCACCTCAACATGCGGTGTTTGAGGAAAAAGATCAAGGGCTCGTACCTCCTCGATGGCGTAATACTCCAAAAATCGTGGCAATTCCTCAACAAGCTTTTGATACTTGCAAGAAACATAGACGATGCGTTTTGGAAGAACAGCGAGGAGCGTTTCAATCACGGACGGATGCAATCCCGCCCTCGGTGGATCAAGGATCACCACGTCGGGCCGTTCAAGCGCCCAATCAAACTCCTCAACTTTTGAGGCGAAGAAAGATGCGTTGGATATTTGGTTAAGCGAGGCGTTGAGTCGCGCTCCTTTAATTGCATCCTCATCAAGTTCGATACCTATAACTTCTTTGGCTTCTTTTGCAAGAGCGAGCGAAAAAAAACCAGCACCACAGTACAGATCGAGAACTTTTTTGTTTTTGAGATTCCCGGCGAGCTCACAAACAGTATGTTGAAGCTCGACAGCCATTGCGGTATTCGTCTGAAAAAAACTCGCAGGCGTAATGCGATAGCGCAAACCATTCACAACTTCGTGCAGATACGGCTCGCCAAACAAGGTTTCAATGCGTTGTGGAATGGAGAGGTCAGTAATCGTCTCATTAACGCCAACTAGAAGGCTTGTTGCTAATGGAGCGAATAAATGAAGGATGGCAGATCGGTGCTCGGTGGGAAGCGTAAACTGATTTGATACGACAAGCATGATGAGTCGCTCGTCCGTATTTTTTCCTTCACGAATCACGAGGTAACGAAAAAATCCTTGATGCGTTTTGACATTCCAGAATGGAAGACCAGTTTCCTTCGTCCAAACACGAGTTCGTTCGAGAATTTCAGGCGTCTCTGATGAAAGGAGAAAACACGTTTTGAGATCGAGCGTTTCCCACCAGTGACCAGAAACTTTTAGTCCAAGCTCTCCATTTTTACCAAACACATAATCCATGCGATTGCGATAGTAAAACGGCTCGGGGCATGGCTCAACTGGCGCAATATGGCAGGCAATCTTTGCTTCGTCAAAGGCATCCTGCACAAACTCACGCTTTATTTTCGGTTGAAATTCATGGGCAATATCCTGCCATGAACAGCCACCGCATTTCCCAAAATATGGACAGCGTGCTTCTAGGCGGTGCCTTTTCGCGACAGATAGAGGCTGTTCTGTTTTCTTCATAATTACGGATATGGTACTCTATCTATACAGTTTATGCTTTCGATTGTGATCCCAACGAAAAACGAGGCCTCCTCTTTACCAACACTGCTCAACTCAATCAAGCGCCAGAGCTTGCAACCTGCGCAAATCATCAT
Source organism: Patescibacteria group bacterium (assembly GCA_038065815.1). Classification (GTDB taxonomy): domain Bacteria; phylum Patescibacteriota; class Patescibacteriia; order UBA9934; family CAMTUG01; genus JBBTQF01. The sequence goes on along the minus strand of JBBTQF010000015.1, from coordinate 17,421 downwards.
TGCTGATGCCTCCTCGACCGACGGAACGGCAGATATTGCACGCGAGGAGGGTTGTGAGGTTGTTGAAGGAGGTCTACCTGCTGTAGGAAGAAATCGAGGTGCGGATGCAGTGCACACACAATTTCTTCTTTTTCTTGATGCAGATGTTATCCTAGATGATGACAGGTTTCTTGAGAAAGCAATCGCTGAAATGCAAAAGCGAGATCTTGATGTCGCAACGTGTAATGTGAAACCGCTCTCAAAACGATGGATCGATCTTTTTTTTCATAATCTGTATAATCGTTACATGCGCCTCGTAGTCAAATGGCATCCGGTCGCTCCCGGATTTTGTATTTTTACGACGCGTGAGATGCATCAGAAAATCGGCGGATTTGATGAAACGATTACATTCTGCGAGGATCATGATTACGTTATTCGAGCCTCAAGCAAAGGACGCTTTGCAATTCTGCAGACAGTACAGGTCGCCGTATCAGTACGGCGGTTTGATCGAGATGGTCGCCATACCATCGCAATAAAATATTTACTTGCCGAAATCTACATGCTGATCATTGGCCCAATTCGCACCAACATTTTCAACTATACGTTTGGACATAAATGATTTATGAAGTTTTTATTCATTGTCTCCATCTTTCTACTTTTTCCAGCGATAGCGCAGGCACAAGTCTCTGTTGATGTTGGCTTTCAGTCACGTGAGGATATTTTTTTCTCAACCGACACACTTGTGGCTGGCGATCGTGTCCGTGTCTACGCACGCGTAACAAACTTTGGCACCGAGGATGTAACAGGCTATGTCGCATTTAATCAAGGCACGATTGCTCTTGGAAATACACAGGTGATTTCTGTGCGCTCCGATGGCGCGCAGGAGGAAGTTTTTGTTGATTTTACCGTGCCAGAATCCGCATTCAACGTTCGCGCCGAAATTGTGAGCACTGATTTGCTCGACGAAAATATCGAAAACAATATTATTATCTCAAATCTGTTCGACCCGATGATTGACGAGGATCATGACGGCGTTGAAGATGAGCAGGATAATTGCGTGAGTTCTGCGAACAATGATCAGGCGGATACAGATGGCGATGGACAAGGAAACATATGCGATGAGGATGACGACGAAGATACTCTCACGGACGAGCTTGAGGAGGAGATGGGAACGGATGCTCTCGTTGCAGACTCGGATGCAGATGGATTTCTTGACGCGGAGGATATTGCGCCGACTGATCCTGCGAAGGGTGAGAAAGAAGTTATTATACCAGCGCGAACAGAGTCGGCGTTTGTGAAAAATGAGACAGAACCTGTGCAGGTGAAGACGGATACGGATGAGCAAGAGCCCGATGAGGATGTGGAGGAGAGCGCATCTGAAATCATTATTCGTCCATCGGGTCTTGCGTACAAACAACTAGATTGGAAGACTTATTATTTTGAGATGCGCGACATACCAGAAGATGCAATGGTCCGCTGGGATTTTGGCGATGGGGCAACATCCACACGATCAAGCGTCAATCATATTTTTCGTAACTCGGGAAGCTACACAGTCACAACTACAGTGAGTTATAAGGATGCAAGCATTTCAACAGATAGTGTTGAGATTCCAATTTCGTTTTTCCACTGGCAAAATCCAGCAGTTAAACTCATCATCAGTATGTTGTTGGTTTTCCTCATTGTCGGTTTTTCAATCCTGTTTCGCCTCAAACGTCTTCATGAACAGGAACGTCTGTGATGCACATTTTCAGCCAAGAAAGCAAAACCATCGTTAGTGCGGCGACGATCGTGGCAACGTTTTCGCTACTATCGCGCGTAGCAGGATTCATTCGGGATCGTATTTTAGCTGGTACCTTCGGGGCCGGGCAGACGCTTGATGCATATTACACAGCGTTCCTTTTGCCTGATTTCGTTTTTAATTTACTTGTCGTAGGCGCCTTATCAGCTAGTTTCATTCCGCTATTTTTAACTTACATTGGCAAGCATCCGCAATTTGATCGCGCATGGAAATTAACAAACTCCGTTCTTAATATCCTTGCCTTGGTTTTCCTTATCATTTCAGTCATTCTGTTTATTTTCGCACGTCCAGCGGCAAACCTCATCGCTCCCGGCTTTGATCACAAAACAGTTGAGCTGACCGCCTCGATGATGCGCGTCATGTTCCTTGCCAGCTTCTTGCTAGCTCTCTCTATCGTTTTCGGCTCGGTCTTACAGGCGCTAAAAAAATTCTTTGTCTATTCGCTCGCGCCAATCTTGTACAACGTAGGAATCATCATCGGAGCGCTTGTATTTGTGCCATTGCTTGGAGCGATTGGACTTGCGTGGGGCGTGGTTCTCGGAGCCATTTTGCATCTCGTGACGCAATGCATCGCGGTTTATGGAACAGGCTATCGTTATCAATGGCTATGGCGTCCTTCTGATCATGATACGCGCGAAGTTGGCAGACTGATGTTGCCACGCACGCTCGGCGTTGGCGTAAACATGCTCAACTCGTTCATCATGACGGTAATTGCCACGACTCTCGCGACAGGAAGCGTCACGATTTATCAGTTTGCGTACAACATCCAATTTTTTCCGATTGGCGTCATCGCAGTTTCCTTCGCCGTTGCCGCTTTCCCGACGCTTGTTGAGTATGTCACAGAAAATGATCAGAATGGTTTTGTGAATGCTTTTTCTCAAACTGTGCGACAGATTTTCTTTTTCATCATTCCAGCCTCGATCATTTTTTTACTTTTACGAGCGCAAATTGTTCGAGTTGTGGTTGGAGCTGGAGGATTTGGCTGGGCAGATACAATCCGCACGGCCGACACACTGGCGTTTTTCACGTTAAGCCTTTTCGCGCAAGGGCTAGTCTATTTGTTTGCTCGTGCTTTCTTTGCCCACCGTGATACTGTGACCCCTCTCATCGCAGGTCTCGCCGCAACCACGATAACAGCAACGAGTGCTCTCTTATTCTCCCGTGAATTTGGTGTCGTCGGTCTAGGCATGTCCTTTACGCTTGGCGCAATCGTAAACCTTGCGCTTCTGTGGGCAATGTTGCGTCAAAAAGTTGGATCACTCAATGAGTCCGAGATCATCATCTCACTGTTACGCATGAGCATTGCCGGCGTTGGCTGTGGTCTTGTTGTTCAGATGTTAAAATCATGGGTCGTAACTTTTATCACACTCGATACATTCTGGGGTGTGTTAGGACAAGGGCTCATTGCGGGCGGAGCTGGGTTGTCTGTGTATGGACTCATCGCTTTTGCGTTAAGGAGTCCCGAAATGCTTGGTTTTTTGTCATCCATGCATCGTCAATTCTTTCGACGTTTTGAGGCGATTGAACCAGTCATCAAAGATGGTCATAATTTTTAAAATTAGCTAGAATTCACAGACTATGACTTCGCACGAACTCCGCCAAAAATATCTTGATTTTTTCAGAGAACGTAAGCACGTCGTTGTTCCATCTGCTTCGCTTGTTCCAGAAAACGACCCAAGTACGCTTTTCACTGGCTCTGGCATGCAACCAATGATTCCATATTTGCTTGGCGAACCGCACCCGATGGGTGTCCGCATCACTGACGCGCAAAAATGCTTCCGCACGCAGGACATTGACGAAGTTGGCGACAATCGTCACACAACTTTTTTTGAGATGCTTGGAAATTGGTCGCTTGGTGATTACTTCAAGCAAGAACAGCTCACATGGATTTTCGAGTTTCTGGTTGGTGAGCTTAAGCTTGACCCAAAGCGCCTCTCGTTCAGCATTTTTTCCGGAAATAACAACCTTGGTGTTCCTCGCGATAATGAATCTGAAGAAATCCTTAAGGCGTCTTTTCAATCTGCCGGTATTGATCCACTTGGTCATATTTTTGAGTATCCAGAAAAGAAAAACTGGTGGTCCCGCTCTGGTCTACCAGAGAAGATGCCTGATGGAGAGCCTGGCGGGCCTGACTGCGAGATGTTTTGGGATTTTGGAGCCGATCTGCTTTTGCACGAGAACTCAATCTGGAAAAATGAAGCTTGTCACATCAATTGCGACTGCGGACGCTGGATGGAAATTGGAAACAATGTCTTCATGGCTTATAGAAAAAAGGCTGATGGATTCGAGCCTCTGCCAAAAAAAAATGTGGATTTTGGAGGTGGACTTGAGCGCATGGCCACCGCCGTTCTCGACAATCCAGATATGTTTTTGATTGACCTTTTTACAGAGGCTCGTTTAATCATCGAGCGTCTCTCAAATAAAACTTATGGTACGAACACTCAAGAAACTCTTGCCTTTCGCGTAGTTCTTGATCATATTCGAGCGGCGACTATGCTCATCGGTGATGGTGTCCTGCCGTCAAATAAGGATCAAGGTTATTTTGTGCGTCGTCTGATTCGTCGCGCCGTGCGGTTTGGTCGGCGTCTCGATGTTCACGAGGCACTCGTGCGCGAAGTTTCAGATGCCTTTATTCGAACTTACCAGAAGTCATACCCGAGTCTCGTAGAACAACGCGAAATGATCCTTAATGAGATTGAAAGAGAAGAGGCAAAGTTTGGAAAGACAATTGAGCAAGGACTACGTGAGCTCAAAAAAATTGTGAGTTCGACTGGCGCATTCACTGGTACTGACGCCTTTGATCTCTACCAGTCATACGGATTTCCGCTTGAGCTCACTACAGAAGAGTTGACTCGCTCTTATAACATCACTGTAGATGAGGCGCGGTTTGTTGATGATTTTAAGAAACATCAGGAGCTCTCACGCGCTGGATCAGAAAAGAAATTTGCCGGTGGACTGGCCGATACCTCCGAGGAGACTAAACGATTACATACAGCGACGCACTTACTCCAACAAGCATTACGCCAAGTTCTTGGAACTCATGTCGAGCAAAGAGGCTCAAATATTACTCAAGAACGCCTGCGGTTTGATTTCTCGCATGGTCAAAAAGTGACAGAAGAGCAACTCAAGCAAGTTGAGGTCATAGTAAATGAACAGATAAAAAAGGCACTCTCTGTTCATTTTGAGATGCTGACTGTGGCCGAGGCCAAAGTACTAGGCGCCATTGGATTGTTTGAGGACAAGTACGTAAAAATTGGGGATAAAATAAAGGTTTACTTTGTCGGTGATCCTGATAAAAGCTTTAGCACGGAGATATGCGGTGGCCCTCATGTTAAAAATACGCATGAATTAGGCAAGTTTTCGATCTCCAAGGAGGAGGCCGTGTCCTCTGGAATTCGTCGTATCAAGGCGATTCTTGACTAGGATTGCTATTCGATAAAGTCAGGATTGACAGAAAAAACTGATTTCGTTACTATTATCGCGCCCAAGTATGAGTGAACAAGACGCGGGGAAGCAGTTTATTGAGGTTGAGGGGGAAGTTATGGAACTTCTTCCGTCAGCGAGTTTGAGAGTTAAGCTTGATAGTGGTCAGGAGATCGTCGGCTATCTGTCGGGACGAATGCGAATGAACCATATTCGCGTTTTGCCCGGAGATCGTGTGAAGGTCGAAATGAGCCCCTACGATTTGACTAAGGGCCGAGTGACTTACAGATTTTGATTATGAAGGTGCGTGCATCTGTCAAACCAATATGTCGTGACTGCAAGGTAATTCGTCGCAAGTTACGCGTGCGGGTTATCTGCAAAAACCCGAAGCATAAACAGCGACAAGGATAACTATGGCGCGTATTGCCGGTGTCACAATCTCATCTGAAAAACAAGTGCGCATTGCGCTCACTGCGATTTATGGAATTGGTCGCACACGAGCTCTGACGATTTGTGAAAAAACTGGAGTGGATGCAACGAAGAAGGTGAAGGATCTTTCAGAGGATCTCGTCGGTAAGTTGCGTGACTATGTGGAGAAAAATTTCCGCATTGAAGGTGAACTACGCCGAGATATTTCTGGGACAATCAAACGTCTTAAGGAGATAGGGAGCTATCGTGGCACGCGACACGCAAAACACTTACCGGTTCGCGGTCAGCGTACAAAAACAAATTCCCGCACCGTGCGTGGAAATGTGCGTCGCACTACTGGAAGCGGTCGTCGTCTGCTCACAAAGACTTAATTTGTATGGTAGAAGAGCAGAAAGAAATTCAAAAGACAGAGAAGCGTGGTGAAAAGAAAAAAATCACGCAAAAGGTAGCAAGCGGTCGCGCTTATATACAAGCGACGTATAATAATACTATCGTCACGCTGACGGATCTTAATGGTAATACGCTCGCTTGGTCGAGCTCTGGCAATTGCGGTTTTAAGGGTGCGAAAAAGTCTACGCCATATGCCGCTAGTGTTGTGGTACGTTCGGCTGCGGAAAAGGTCGTTCCTTATGGACTTAAGGATGTGCACGTATTTGTTAAGGGTGTTGGCTCTGGCCGTGATGGAGCCCTACGCGCATTGAACGCTAATGGATTGAATGTTTTGTCAATGAAAGATATGACGCCTGTTCCACACAATGGCTGTCGTTTGGCTGGTCGTCGTCGCATGTAATATTAGGTATGGGAAAGACGTTGAAAACAACTTGTAAAATGTGTCGTCGCGAAGGAGTCTCTTTGTGCGGAAAAGAGAAGTGTGCACTCAAGCGCCGCCCAACGACCCCGGGTGTGCACGGCCCAACCTCACAGCGCGCGCGCCTTTCTACGTATGCGTTGCAGTTGCGTGAAAAGCAAAAGGCAAAACGTCTGTATCTCATCATGGAGCGTCAATTCCGAAATTACTTTGCCCACGCGACCAAAATGAAAGGCGACACCGGCCATCTCCTCATTCGCTTGCTTGAGACTCGACTTGATAACGTGCTTTACAGGCTTGGTTTTGCTACGACTCGCCGTCAGGCACGGCAAATGGTAGGACACGGTTTCGTGGATGTGAACGGGAAGAAAGTAGACATCCCATCATTCCATGTGCGCGTCGGCGATGTAATCAAAATCCGTGAGTCAAAGAAAAAGAAAGGGCTAATCAATGGACTCGCGGAACGTGTACAGCAGAAGGACACGCTCTCATGGCTAACAGTTGATGCAGAAAGTTTGAGCGGAAAGGTGACGGGGATTCCAGAAGGCGAGGATTTAAAAACAGTATTTGATCCAAAACTCATCGTAGAGTTTTATTCACGAACATAAGTATGGAACAGCTTTTGCTTCCATCGAGCATTTCGTTCACGTCTGGTGCCTCTGATCGAGAGGCAACACTTGTTATCGAACCTTTTTTTCATGGATACGGACGTACCGTCGGAAACTCTCTGCGTCGCGTACTGCTCTCTTCGTTGCCCGGAGCCGCTGTCACAGCTGTGAAAATTAAAGGGGTTCAGCATGAGTTCACACCAGTCCCCGGAGTGATGGAAGATGCTCTTGAACTGATTTTGAATTTAAAATCATTGCGCTTGAGGTGTCATGCCGAGGAATCCGTAAAGCTCACGCTCAAGAAGTCTGGGAAGGGTGAGATCACGGCCGCGGATATTGAACCAAACGCCGATGTGGAAATAATGAACCCAGATTTGAAAATTGGTACGCTCGCTGACAGCTCTTCTGAAATTGACATGGAAATTACGATTAGCCGTGGACGTGGATTTCTACCAACCGAAGAGCGTCAATCCATAGGCGAAATTGGAGTGATCGCCGTTGATGCGCTCTTCAGCCCGGTGAGACACGTCGGCATCAATGTTGAGGACACGCGTGTCGGTGAAATCACGAACTACGACAAACTGATTATGCCGATCGAAACAGATGGAAGCATAAGTCCGCAGGAGGCTGTCAAACAGGCGATTAATATTCTGCTCGACCATCTTAATCTCATTATCGGCAAGATTGAATAATCCGTCTATGCGTCACCGAAATACTGGAGTCGTGTTGGATCGAAAAGTTGGACCTCGCAACGCTCTGTTGCGGGGGTTGGCTCAAAGTGTCGTTTTATATGAAAAAATTCAGACGACAGAAGCCAAGGCAAAGGCGGTAAGACCGATTGTAGAAAAATTGATTACGACCGGCAAAATTGATACGCTCACAAGCCGACGCAAATTGCTTTCATTCTTCGGACAGCAAGATTTGCCAGTAAAAAAGGTTCTGGAAGTTCTTGGCCCACGTTACAAGTCGCGCGATGGCGGTTATTTGCGCATTCAAAAAATCGGTCCACGCAAGGGCGACGGAGCAAAGACAGTTCAGATTGAATTTGTTTAATATATGCAACGCACGGTTGTAAAACTTGATGCCACAGGCCAGACCGCAGGACGATTGGCAACACAAATTGCCATGATGCTCATGGGCAAGCACAGGCCCACCTATGTTCCAAACATAGACACAGGTGATGTTGTTGAAGTGACGCATGTTGAGAAAATGGAGTACAAAGGACGTAATAAGGGGACAAACAAAAAATATTACAAACACACGGGCTACGTCGGCAACATGAAGATCACCACACTTGATACGATGATGCGTGTGCGACCAGATTTTGTTTTGCGCGCAGCCGTTAGTCGCATGTTGCCAAAAAATCGTATGCGACAGGATCGCCTATTGCGCCTCATCATTAAATAAATATGGCTGAAGGGAAATATATTGAATCGGTTGGACGACGCAAAACATCTATTGCGCGTGTTCGTTTATTTGTTGGTAAGGGTGAGATTGTGGTTAATGAACATTCCATGCTTAAATACTTCCCGCTGGCCAAACTGCGCCAGCTAGTGGAACAGCCGCTCACCGTAGCTGGGCTGACAGGCTCTTCTATTACGGTTAAGGTAGTAGGTGGTGGAATAAAAGGACAAGCCGAGGCAATTCGTTTAGGAATTGCGCGTTGCCTTGTAAAGCAGAATGAGGAATTGCGTACGACCCTCAAAAAGGATGGGCTTCTTTCACGAGACTCGCGACGTCGAGAGCGCAAGAAGTTCGGTAAACTCTCGGCCCGCCGTAGTCCGCAATGGAGCAAGCGCTAAAGAAAACCAACAACAGCCTGTCGCAAGACAGGCTGTTCTGTTTACGCTATCATTAGTGAGGTTATGTCAGTTGCTAGAAACACGCTCTATTTGACACTCGCCTCGATCGCCCAAAAGGTGATCGCTTTTGCGTACTTCACCGTGCTCGCCAATCTTGTTGGGGTTGAAAAAACAGGAACTTATTTTTTGACGCTCTCGCTTATTGTGATGTTTTCGGTTATTGCTGATTGGGGTATCACTTCGGTTGTAATTCGCGAAACGGCCGCGGACAAAAACAAGGCCACGGCGTACCTGCGTCAGGCTATGGGCCTGAAAGTTCCTCTCATTTTATTTGCAGTCATAGCGGTGATCTCATTCAGCGTCTTGCTAGGCTATGAGACAAACGTTATCAAGCTAGTGGCGCTCGCTACTCCTATCCTCGCAGCAGATGCGCTCTCTGTGCTCTTTTACGGCATCCTGCGCGGATTGCAAGATTTGCGTTTTGAGGCCATTGGAATTTTCTTTGGCCAACTACTCACGGCGATCCTTGGAGCGCTTGTGCTCTGGATGTCGCCGTCACTGCCGTTTTTAATGATGGCACTCTTGTTTGGTAGCCTTTGGAACGTCCTCTACGCAGGTTATCAGGTCGCGCGACGCCTCGGGTGGCTTGCGCTTCTGCCACGATGGAATGCGCAAGAAATGAAAAAGCTTTTGCGTATCTCAATGGCATTTGGTTTGGCTGGAGTCTTTGTAAAAATCTATTCATCTGTCGATACAATTCTGCTTTCGCTCTATAAGGGACAGGAGGCTGTCGGTGTCTATGCTGTTGCCTACAAATTCACCTACGCATTTCAATTTTTCCCGTTGGCATTCGTTGGCGCTCTTTATCCGGCTATGTCCTCGCTTGCAACGCGTAACCGCGAAGCGCTAGCTAAACTTTTTGATCGCTCTATGTGGTATATGGCCCTGCTTGCTGTTCCGATCACATTTGGCATTGCCAGCACGGCTGATCTGTTGATCGCAACATTTTATCCAAATGGATATAGTGAGTCTGTCACAGCGTTGCAGTTACTCATCTTTGTTCTAATCTTTCTTTTTTTAGATTTCCCAGTCGGCTCACTTTTGAACGCCGCACATAAGCAAGCTATAAAAACGGCGGCCATGGGCCTTACAATGGTGATAAATATTCTGCTCAATGTTTTGCTTATTCCGCGCTATGGCGTCATCGGTGCTTGCGTCTCGGCACTGATAAGTTTTTTCGTGCTCTTTGTCGTGAGCTTCTGGTTCGTACCGAGCATCATTGACTATGGCTGGTGGAAACTCATACGTCGTACGTCAATGATTTTCTTTGCCGGAACGCTAATGGCCGGTACAGTATTGCTTCTTAAGTCGTCTCTTCCACTTCTTCTGCTCGTTCCGATTGGTGCGACAGTGTACATATTCACCCTTTTTTTAAGTGGAGAGTTACACATCAATCAATGGCGTGAATTACGACAGTCTTTCTCAAAATCAACTTATGAAAATGAAAACCCTTTTGCTCACACCTGACTATCCGCCAAAATGTGGAGGCGTCGCGCGTTATCTTTTTGAGCTTGTGCAATTTTTTGCTCCTCGCGCTTCAGGCGAGGGAAGGCTTACGGTTTCAACGACCTGTCTTTTTGCGCGTTTTCTTTGGCCGAACTGGTTGCCTGCTCTGTGGCAGATGATCTTTCATACACGCACATATGATCAGCTATTTATCAGTCATGTACTGCCACTTGGACTTGTGGCTTCCATTGCGCAAATCATTACCAAAAAGCCTTACATTATCCTGCTCCACGGCATGGACTTCGCGCTCGCTAGACGCAACCGATGGAAGCGAATTTTGACACGCCGAGCATTGCGTCAGGCGCGTCTCATTGTCACCAATACAGAGTTTCTAGAAAGGGAAGTACGCGGATTCATCGGTTCGGCGACAACGCTTGTTGTTTATCCTTGCCTTGCCGAAGAGTTTCTTGCTTCATCACGCGTTCCAAACAATGACGAACGCGTGAGTAAAAAAGAAAAAATACAACTCCTGACCGTCGCACGTCTCGTGCCACGTAAGGGACATCTCTCCGTTCTCGAAGCCATTGCCATTTTGCGTGATCACGATCGCCTTCCATCACTGCACTACCACATCGTCGGAGATGGCCCACTATACGCACGCATCCTAGAACACATCAAGGAACTGCGCTTGATGAACATCGTTACGATACATCGTTCAATTAGCGATTTTGATCTTATTCAAATCTATCGTTCGTCAGACATCTTCGTTATGCCGACCGAGCACGCTGGAAAAGACATTGAAGGTTTTGGCACCGTCTACATTGAAGCAGGGGCTTTTGGTCTGCCTGTCATTGCTTCAGACGTGCCCGGCGTTAATGAGGCGGTCAGCGATGGAGAGACTGGCATCCTTGTTCCGTCAGGTTCTGTGCCTGATCTTGCCGACGCGATTGAGATTTTGGCTCGCAACCCAGAACGTAGAACCGAACTCGGTACGCGTGGTCGTCTGCGCACACACAACGTCTTCACCTGTCAGCAACAATTTGGTAAGTTGGAAGAATATCTATGATGCGGATCTCGGTTATTATTCCAACTTATCAGCATGGCAGGACAATTTCAGCGTGTCTTGAATCAGTACTTGATCAGACGCTCAAGCCATTTGAGATTATCGTTGTCAATGATGGCTCGACTGACGGAACAGATGCGTTACTCGCGCGTTATGCCGATCGTGTTATCATCATCGAACAGGAAAACGAAGGTTCAAATTCAGCGCGCAATCGAGGATTTGCAACCTCGCACGGCGATTTCGTTATTTTTTGCGACGCCGACGTAGTAATGCGGATGGATATGCTCGAACGACTCGCGCGCGTCCTTCAAGAAAATCCAGAGGCGGGCTTTTCCTACAGCGCCTTTCGATTTGGTTGGAAAGCATTTTCATCGTATGATTTTGATGAGGCGCGTCTGAAACGTATGAACTACATTCATACGACCGCTCTGCTCCGACGCGAAACATTCCCCGGATTTGATCCGGCGATCAAACGACTGCAGGATTGGGATGTGTGGCTGACAATGCTTGAGCGTGGAGCTCATGGTGTGTACACACCAGAGGAACTTTTTCGTATCGTGGATGATCACGGACGCAAAGGTATCTCACAATGGCGTCCATCATTTTTTTATCGCGTGGCGTGGAACTGGATTGGATGGGAACCAGCATCGCTTAAACGGTATCGAGCCGCAAAGACGATAGTAGAAAAAAAACACGGTCTTGTATGATGATAAGATTACAAAAAATTTTGGCAGAAGCCGGTATAGCATCGCGACGCAAAGCAGAGGAGTTGATTTTAGCAGGCAACGTCATGGTGAATGGCAAGGTGCGTCAGGCCCTCGGAACAAAGGCCGATCCTGACAAGGATAAAATCCTCGTCAATCGACGTCCGATCAAGCGTGAGAAAAAAATATACATCATGTTGTACAAACCGCGTGGATACGTGAGCTCAACTACTAATACGGAAGGGAAGAGTGTGACAGAACTCGTTGACGTAGAAGAGCGTTTATATCCTGTCGGACGACTCGACAAAGAAAGCGAGGGATTGCTCATCCTCACAAACGATGGAGATTACGCGCTCAAGGCAACTCATCCTCGGTATGAACATGAAAAGGAATATTTAGTTGAACTCGATAAGCCATTTGCCACTGGAGATGAACGTCGGCTGACAAGCGGTACGATGCAACTCGATGGTAAACGACTCGCGCCAATGCGTATTTCCGGACGAAAACAGGATGGACTCATTGTCAGGCTTGTGCTTAAAGAAGGGAAGAAACATCAAATCCGTCGTGTCCTCGATCAGCTTGGCTATGCGGTGAAGCGTCTTACGCGCGTTCGCATCGGCAACATTAGCATCGGACAGATGCAGTCGGGAGAGTGGCATACATTCAAACCGTAATATGCTGGAACAATTTTTTGGTAAATACTTTTGGATAAGCTTCATTGGGATCATCATTGCGATGATTCTAGGCTTTGTCGCGCTTGGCAACATATTGGCGGTACTGTTGACGATTGCCTCGGCAATTATTGCGTTCATGCTTACAATCAAGCGCATCGAGTACGGCCTGTTGTTCGCGTTTGCGGAGCTTTTTTCAACATCTCACGGGCATCTCGTTTCAATGGAAATTAACGGCTTCTCGTTTGGTATGCGCATGGCGATTTTTGTCGGCATCATGTCAGCATGGGGTTTGCAATGGCTACGAGGTCCGGCACGGTTTGAACTCGATCTACTGCGTCGTCAATGGGATTTACGACCATGGATATTATTTAGCATAGCGATTGTCCTCGGATTTGTCGTCGGCTTTGCTCAACATCCAGCCCTTGATGTATTTAAGGACGGAAATGGTTATGGATACCTGCTGTACATATTGCCGATTTTTAGTGTTAAATGGGACATGCAAAAACGCCAGCAACTTTTGCAGATACTTGCTGGTTCAGCCACCGCAGTCGCCACAATAACGATTAGCCTTCTCTATATCTACACGCATCTGCAAGAGCCTGTTTTACGCGCTATCTATACTTTTGTGCGTGATGCTCGGCTTGCGGAGCTCACTCGCATCGCTGGCGACATCTTTCGTATCTTCATACAAGCACAATTTTCAGTTCTGGTATTGTTATTTCTTTTTTCTGGCGCTTTGATCGCATTTTGGAAAATACCGCGCGAGCGACCGATGATTTTTTATGTTTTGACGATTTCTTTAGGCGTGATGATTATCTCACTCTCACGCAGTTTTTGGATCGGAATCATTGTTGGCGTCCTCTTATTCGCTTTTTTAATTTTTTGGAGACGACTGTGGAATTTTCGTGAAGCTGTGTGTTTTGGACCGACAAAAATCCTCATTTTTTTCTCAAGCTTAGCTGTCCTTTGGGTCGTCATCGCTTTTCCATTTCCAACGCCGACGAATATTTCTGTCTTTGGCGACATCATGAAAAATCGAACGACAGATATTGATGACTCTGCAATCAGTTCACGGTGGAATCTTTTACCTGAAATGATGAATGTCATTGTTGATCAGCCAGTGCTTGGAAGTGGATTTGGAAAGAAGGTCGCCTTTGAATCCGATGATCCGCGTGTTCGTGCGATCTATCCAGACGGAAAATGGCGCACCTACTCGTTTGAATGGGGCTGGCTTGATGCGTGGCTGAAGATGGGACTCCTTGGTCCTATCGCCTTGTTATGGATTGGATGGAGCCTGACACTCGGACTTATGCGTGGTCTAAAAACAGAACTAGCATGGCTCTCGGTTGGGTTGATGTGCTCACTCGTAGCTTTATATACAATCCATATTTTCTCACCTTATCTCAATCATCCGATCGGTATTGGATTTTTGTTGTTCCTGTTGCCGTTCGTTCATCGTCCCGAGCGAACTCAAACGACACAAAAAATTTTTCTGCCTCAATTAGATCCGTACCCGCGTTTAAACTCATCATAATTCATTATCCTTCCACCTTCTGGCTGAACAACGAGTAGCTCGAGAGTCCCATTCACCAACCTTGCCTTGAGGATTTTCACGCGTAAGTCAATTCCACGATGTTTGATGATTGTATACGTCGCTGGCCATGGCGTATAAGCTCTGATTTTGCGTTCTAAAAGCTCCGCCGGCTCTGACAAATCAATCTTACCTGAATCTCGATCAAGAAGCTTGGTAATCGTCGCCTTTGAGCCGTCTTGAGGAATTGGTTTCAGCGCTCCAGAAGCGTAGAGTTTTAATGTTTCTAGCAAAAGTGGGGCTCCAATCTGCATTAAGCGATTGGAGAGCGTCGGTGATGTATCATCCTCGAGAACCTCAACGCTCTTTTGAGCAAGAATTGGGCCAGTATCCATGCCTTCGTCGAGTAACATAATTGAGACCGCGGTCTCACGATCACCTTTTTCTATTACAGCCTGAATTGGGGACGGTCCACGATACTGCGGGAGTTTCGATGGATGAACATTTATACATCCAAGCTGGGGGAGATCGAGGACAATTTTTGGTATGAGTTTGCCGTATGCTACTACGATAAATGCATCCGCACCAAACGTCGCAAGACGCTTTTTAGCCTCGGATGTTTTCAGCGTAGGAAATTGAATGACAAGAATACCAAGAACCTCGGCGCGCATTTTTACAGCAGACGGCGTGAGCTCTTGCTTTCGCCCAACTGGTTTATCTGGCTGTGTCACAACCGCGAGAATTTCGATCTCTGGATCGCTCGCGAGCGCATCGAGAAAGGGAACAGAAAACTCCGGAGTCCCAAAAAAAATAATCTTCACAAGGCAGAAGATGAGTTTTTGGTCAGCCGTTCAGCACGATCAATAAATAAAATACCGTCGAGGTGATCAATTTCATGCTGAAAAATTATAGCGTCAAATCCTGCGACTTTAAGCTCTATTTTTTTTCCTTTACGATCCAGCGCCTTCACATGGACCTTTTTGAAACGTCGCACGATGCCCCAGACATTTGGTACGGATAAACAGCCTTCTTCAAACTCAACTGTTCGCGATGATGTGCTTGTGATGCGCGGATTCACATAAACCCTGCGCTCGCCGTCATGATCTACAACGATAATGCGCTTGTTCGTGCCGACTTGAGGACTAGCGATTCCGACACCGCTTTTTTCGGCCTTAAGCGAATCAAGCATATTATCAATGAAGGTTTGTGTGTCCGGTTGCAAAAGCTCCTCGGTCGTTATCTCGACCGAGCGTTGATGTAGAGATTTTGTTGGATGCTTAAGAATTGGCAGGATCATAGTTCTGGATTGCGTTCGATAATCACCGAGTCTGGTTGTTCCTTGAGCACTAAAATTTCTGTTTCGTTTGGTCGCACAAGTTTTCCACCAACGCGATAGATGTTTTTAAATGGAGGATAAAGAAATCGTTTTCGCAATTCGAGTTCGTCGCGCAAAAACCGCTCTGGCTCATCAAGCATGCGTCGCGCGAGCTGGGCGTCAAAACTCTGCACGATAAATTTTGCCTTTGCTCGCCATGCAATTCCACGCAGGAGCCACAAACGTTGCGCCAGACGCTCCAGCGCTGTGTATCGCGTGTCAAGAAGACCAAGATCAGCTCTTAACTCCGCCACAAGACCAATATCCGCGAGATCAAATGGATCAAGAACAGATTCAAGGTGATACTGCGTGGCGAGGACGATGTGCGGTATATGTGGATCCTCATACTTCACACCGAGCTCGCTACGTAGAATCGGAACATCTGGAATGAGTCGCATGAGCGCTTTTTGCACGAGTTGGTTGCCAATTCCACGTTGCGTCAATCGCAAACTTTGGCAGTTGGGGCAGTGTTCATGAGTGAGCTTTCCGTTGTCCGATATCCACCCGCAGTCATGGCACTCGAGCGCCCGACTGATACCTTTGCGGTTGTAAAAAAGTAGCACGTTTTTTCCGCTTTGTAAAGCCTCCCGTGTCTTTGTAAGAAGAGACACCGTCAGTAAAAAAAATTCCTTTCCACGCTCGTATTTGAGATCAATCACCTCGGTTTGTGCTTTGAGCTCATTAGGTAAAAATAAAGTTTTTTCACTTTTTGTCATGTCCGCTAGACGCGGTAAAACATCCAAAGAGAGCAGGCGTTTGCAACTTGATGCGAGCACTTCACGCGCATCGTAACGAGGATTGCGATCATACTGAACATGCTCGGCAGAACCTGAACGGACAATAATTCCTCTCTCCAAATTGTGTGCGTGTAATAATGCTCCAAGTCGAGTTGTAATCATCTCCTTAATTACTCCAGTTCTCCAACCTTCGCAGAGTTGTGCACGAATTTTTGGTTTGAGTGTCGTGTCAAAAAATGGCATTCCAAGAACGCCAGAAAAGGCCTCGCCGTCGTGATGATGTGGAACAAGCACCAGAAGTTGTCCGTTGCCATTTCGTAGCCCGTCAATGATCGCTGCTACTTGTGTGAAATCCGTAACTTGTCCAGCAAGATACACTTTATCTCTAGCCATTGAGACAACTTCGCGAATAAAAGCAATTTCACTCGATCGGATTTTGAGAGATCGCCGATGGAGGACCTCCGTGTTTGCTTCGACCGCATTAAACACGGATGTTTTTTTTGGTATGACGATTGAGCTATAAAGCACCGCTGAAAATGACTGAACGAGATCCTCGGCGAGACGCTCCATCACCGAGAGATACTCGTCAGAAACAAAATGCCGACTCACTACAGCGTGAATCGGTTTGAGAGCCTGACGATGTTCATGACTCGCTCTTACAATGATTCCGTAAACCTCAAGTGATCGGAATGGAACAATTACAAGATCGCCCCGTGCGACAATGAGCTCATTTGGCACATCATAGGTCAACACATCTAAACGACGTGGCAGACGCTTCAATACAGCAACATCAGCGATCATAGAGAACAGAGTTCTCTTATGGGACCTCTGCAAAAGTCCATTTCGGCTGTAACTTCATCTGTTCGGTCATAATCGTCTCAAACTTTTTCGGCTTAACTTCCAGTTAAATCTCAAAAGTTATTCAACAATTCTGCCTCGAACATCTGAAGTTTCGCCTTGAAAGCGACTTTCGCAGAGGTCCCT
>JBBTQF010000014.1:0-5911 GCA_038065815.1 Patescibacteria group bacterium | reverse complement strand
CCTCAAGGAAGACGTTCATATCCTCAAGGAAGACGTTCATGTCCTCAAAGAGGACGTTCATGGTCTAGGCGAAGCAATTCAGGGCCTTGCCAGCCATGTGGACGAACGATTCAACCAAGTGTTCACAAAAAATGAACTCACCGATGTCCTTGATGATAAGCTTGGAACCCTAAAAGGAGATCTTATCCACCTGACGCGCCAGGAAGATAAAAAAGTGATCGCCCTTGTCCATGTGCTCCGCAAAAAGGAAATGCTCACATATGAAGAGGCAAAACAAATTTTTGCCATGGACCCATTTCCAAACTCGTTATAAGGGTTCAAAATTTAATTTCTAAAATCTCCCCGTCCATGCACGAGGGAGATTTTGTTAAGGACTTGCTTGGGCACTCTTATCCTATCCGTATCTGAAAAGACCTGTACTTTTCCATATACGCCATCGTAGCCGGGACGAATGCGGAGTTTTCCTGCACGTACGCGTTCGATCGCCTCGCCGACAGTCGGATGGACCTTGCGAATCTCGTCTGCTGGGACATCAAGTAAAATCGAAAACTCGTTTCCAAGTTTTGTGATGAGTTCTTCGTAGATCGCTTGGACTTTCTTTGAGCTGACGGTGCGGATTCCAAGCGAATCAGCGATAAGAATTTCAAGAGGGACAATGGAATAGAATTGGGAAATGGGAGATGGAAATTGAGAATGCACAGCGGACTGGATGGGACGATCGGCAAGCTCGGAAACACGATTCAAAACACCAATGGTGAGAGCTTTTCCGCACTTGGGACATTTGTTCCCAAGTTTTTTTGTTTCTGCCGGCGCGCAGAAAAATTGACAGTCAGCGTGACCGTCGTAATGATACTTCCCTTCTTCTGGAAAAAACTCAATCGTAGAGACAAAACGGGAGGTGTCATGCTCGCGCAAAATACGAAAAAATTCATCGTAAGTCACTTCGCCTTCTGGAATCTCAAACACGTTCGCCTCTCGACCGAAGTTATGCGGGCTGTGCGCGTCGGAATTTGAAATAAGGAAAAGATCATCAAGCGCCGAGAGAGTGCGATTCATCGCCGGATCGCTTGAAAGTCCAGTTTCTATCGCATAAATCCTGTCGGCCATTGATCCAAAACATTCCTCAATCGAGTCAAACCCAGACTTTGAACCAAAAACAGAAAACCACGGCGTCCAGGCGTGGGCAGGAATAAGCAAAATCTTTTCATCAATTGCAAAAAGCTCCTTGGCAAGCTCTTCGGAATCAACGCCAATAATTGGACGCCCATCAGCCGAAAGATTACACCCTCGTCTCTCTAGCATCGCAATAATTTTGCGTACTGTGTCAATACTCGGCGCGAAAATAAGATTGTGAATACGACGCGTTTTACCTCCACGCGAATATATCTGCGACAGCTCGGTAGTAAGCATGTAGCGCATTCCGCCATCACGACCTCCAGACGCTAATGAAGGAGATTGGTGCAAACTAAACATTCCTTGCTCTACCTCTTCAAGTTTCTCTTCAATTTCTGAAAACCACTTCGGATGCGTAAAATCCGCCGTTCCCAAAATGTTCACTCCCTTTTTCTCACACCAAAGCGCGTTATTCTCAAGCGTGAGTTGCTGTGAACAGGCTCGCGAATATTTTGAGTGTACATGCCAATCGGTTATGACTCTCATAGGAATATCGAATGTGGAATATTCTAAATTCCACCCCCCAACGCTTCCTCCGCCGCTTTTAACTGCTCTGGCGTGTTAATGCCGATCGCTTCGATGGGATTATCAATCATCACTGTGTGCATAGGCTGACCTTGAGCGACCGCGAGCTCAACAAGATCGGTCAAATAATATTCTCCTTGCGCATTTTTGTTGGAAAGCAGTGCCACGTTTTCACACAACCACGCACGCTTAAACACCATGTAAGCCGGATTTACTTCGGTGAGCGCAAGCTCCCCTGCTGTAGCGTCTCTCGCCTCGACAATGCGGACAACACGGCCAGTCTCATCACGGACAATGCGTCCAAACCCTGCAAACCATTGTCGCCAGCCGTTATAGTCTGGAAATTTCACTGTCATCATTGTGAGCGTCGCGTTGCTGGTTTGATGCTCGTCCGCGAGCCGACGAATCGTTTGAGCGGAAACTGTCGGATGGTCGCCGTAGAGCACCATCACGTCTGTCGCGTCGTCAAAAATCCCCTGCGCGCACATGACGGCATGTCCTGTGCCAAGCTGTGCTGATTGCACAACGTAATGACACGCCTTTTCGCCAATATGATCGCAAAATAATGCGCGATTATCAGTAGCGGTCACGATAATCGGCTCGCCATCTACGGCAGATTCGCGCACTGCATCAATGAGATACATGATCATGGGACGGCCATGAATCGGAATAAGAGGCTTTGGAAGATCAAACCCGAGCGACTCCAAACGCTTCCCTTTTCCAGCGGCCAAAATGACGATTTTAAGGTTGTGATTCTCTTGCATAAGGCGTAGGCATCTTACCAGGGAGCCTCCGCTTCGCCAAGGAGCCAATAGGTCTAATAACCATCGGGATACCAAAAGCCGACTAAAGTCGGGTAGAAGTTTTCAAACCGAAACCGCACCCCTCCAAAGTGCGATTCCGTATGAATCGTGGAAGAGTGCGGTGAAGTTGGTGTCCAAGGGAACCAGGGCGAAGGGCCGAGTGTCCAAGGGACCTAGGGCTGGATGTTGCGAAGGGCGAGGAACCACACGCAGGCGTCGAAGCCGTAGCCGCCCCAGCTCAGGCCGAGCCCGCGCTCGTCGCCGTAGCCCCAGAGGTACGGATAGCGCACACCGCCGCCGGGATCGGACAAGACCGAGTCGATGTCGCTCACCGGAGCTTCCTTCTGCAGGTCAGGCTTGTCGGCCCCGACCGTCAGGATGAAGGCGATCGAGGTCACCGGCTCGAGCTTGAGGGCAGCGCGAGCGGCGATGACGGCGGCATGGTTGGGCAGGTAGCAGTTGAGACGAACACGGACGAGCTCCTTGCCTTCGGGGATTTCTCCCATCGAGAAGTTCTTATCCGTGATGTCGCAGTTGACGCAGCCCTTGCTGTACTTGCCGGCCGCCACCAGCTGAGCGAGCGTTTTGGTCTTATCGACCTTGACGTCGAGCGCCTCGATAGTGGGCTCGGGGATGGTGGGCTTCGGCGACTCTACCTTGGCGGGCGTGACGCTCGCCTGGTAGTCCTCGATCGCGACACCGACCATCTTCTCGAGCGTCTTGCGACCCTCGGGCTTGGCCAACCGGTAGATCGCCTCGAACGGTCCGTTCGCCTCGCGCACGATGTCCATGATGCCGGTCACGAACCCTTGAAACAAACCCGCGCCGCTCTCCATCAAGCTGACATTCTTAGCTGCCATCTAACACCTCTTTTTTGCATTTGGCTTGCCCCTCATTCGTACGAAATGCACGAACCCCAGGCTTGCCGTAACGCGATTCAAAAGGCAATCGCGGACGTAAAATATAGGATAAAATTAGGCTTTTGTCAATGGCTAAATACAAAAAAAATAGCTAAAATTAGCTATTTTTTGTCACAATCAACAAATCAAAAAGTGTCAGAGTTCTGGCGCTCACCTACTCTCGCCCAATCGGACTACCATCGGCCCCGTGCGGCTTAACTTCCGTGTTCGGAAAGGGAACGGGTGTGACCCGCCGGGAAATAGCACCAGAACTCTGACACTTTTAATTATCTAACAACACGATCATCAGGATGATTCCAAATTCGAATCCTGTAAAAGGAATTGGTTCAAACTGGATGAGATGCGTAGGGCTGGAGCAAGAAAGGTGCGAGACGTAGGTTTAAATCCTACGTTGAGCACATTTCGATGCGAATCCCAAGCAGATCGCCAGTTTGAGACGATTCCTCGGTTCGTAGCTGGAGAGCTGGACCTATTAGTACACCTCGGCTTCACGTGTTACCACGCTTCCACCTAGTGCCTATCAACCTCATAATCTCTGAGGGGTCTCATAACGAATATTAATCTTGAGGTCGACTTCGCGCTTAGATGCTTTCAGCGCTTATCCGAACTGAACGTAGCTACTCGGCTATGCCCTTGGCAGGACAACCGATACACTAGAGGTTCATCCTTCCCGGTCCTCTCGTACTAAGGAAGGGTCCTCGCAATATTCAACGCTCGTAGTAGATAGGAGACCGAACTGTCTCACGCATATGTATCCACTTGTTTCCAAATGGTATGGACTATGTCTTCACCCTCCTGTTATGAGGGGCTAACGTGTAGTCTCTACGGGGCTACTCTGATTTTATACAGTAATGATGGATGTACGTACGGTCGAATGATTTGAATGAATTCTGGTGTCGAGGCAACTTTTAGTCGAACCTTATAATGATTACGATCTTTGACAAGCCCCGTCTCAAAACGATAGTGAGCAAGGATGTCTTGCGCTCGACGGATACTGATGGCGTCAAAGGCGTGCGTACAAAAATACGCGGCTTTTTGATCCACATATCCGTCATCCATAAACCAAACAGCCAAACCTAATGGACTTAAAGAGAAGTCAGGTGGAATTCGTTTGATTCCATCTGGGTAATACAGTTTTCGCAAGTCAGTTAACCATGGATAACTTCTGGTCCTGAAAAAGTACGCCTCCCCAATTTGTCTTGGAGGTTTGGCGACTAAATCTTTGAACTCTTCATACAGCCAATCCACATATAACCGTTGCGATATCGCATGACGAATCTGCAAACGAGCATTCGCCGTTTTGCGATCTTCAAGGTAGCCATCACCGAGCATGGTTCCTTGAAGAATCTCTTTTTGTCTTTGAGTCAACATACATAGTGTGTCATCACTCAGAGAGCTTCCCTCGGCGTTGCCATGCCATCCAGTTCGAATGATGGCGAAGGTTTCACCGATACAGTTAGTACTAGATTAATATTACTACTAATCAACGCAGTGATCTACGTTCTGAACCCAGCTCGCGTACCGCTTTAATTGGCGAACAGCCAAACCCTTGGGAGCTTCTTCACCCCCAGGATGCGATGAGCCGACATCGTACATTTATCCCTGATTTCGCAGGGTGCAGACTATATCTTCTTCTTGCCTCAAGCCACAGCCAGGATAGGCATAGCTTTGATAAGGAATAGCAAGAGTCGGCGTGTTATCCGATCCGGTATCGGATCTCTTCTTTCGAATCAGTCGTTACGGGGTCATCATGCAAGTTTGTATCGGAAGCACGGAAGGATGTAATCACCGATGATGTTATACAATTTGACGGTTCCGGATGTCGTTATCCGGATCCGCTGGTATTTCTTATCGCGATTTAGTCGTCCTTCTATCCCAAATGTCCGCCACAGCAACCCAATTAGTCGCTGTTGGTCATCCGTCGAAAACTGCTGGGTATTGAAGTAGCAAGATGAACGGCTCTTACTTCCATCATCCATATACCACACAGCAAGTTCAAGCGAACCGATCTTTAAGTCATCAGAAATGATCTTGCCTTGGGGGGCATAAAACCACTGATGATAATTTGAGAGGATCGACAGACTTCTGGTCGTGAACCGATAGGCAACACGGCTTCCGTTTCCTAAACGGGGTTTCGGTGGTGTGATCACAAGGTCGCGAAACACTTCGTATTGCCAATCAACATATTCTTTTTGAGAAATAGCATGATTGATTTCCAGCAAGGCCTGTCGATTTCCTTGTCTGCGAAGTGCTCCGTCTCCAAGCAAGCATCCAACCAAAACTGCGTGCTGCGTTTGCGTGAGACTTCCCACGGTATTGCCGCGTAGAATGTCGTTCATACGAACGAATTATACCATCATCCTACGGACGGGTTCACCGTTATAAGCCGAATTTATTTTGGTACAGGATCGCTCCTGTAGCACCCCGATTTGTTAAGGTGCCAAACCGCGCCGTCGCTATGGACGCTTGGGCGCGATCAGCCTGTTATCC
>JBBTQF010000013.1:0-3782 GCA_038065815.1 Patescibacteria group bacterium | reverse complement strand
GCTCTTGTGGGATTGACTCCTGCGCGAGCTCATCTTCAACGCGTGTAAGCAACGTCTGGGCAAGAGCGCGGTAGGCAATATCACTCCAGCGATTAAGAGAAGCTGATTGATTGAACAATCGCGTCGCCTTATCGAGCGTAACAGTAGAGGTTGTACTTTGCAGTCCTTTGGCATACGCAACCTCGGCAACATAACGCTGACCAGAGACTGTTAGAAGCGTCATGAAATACACGGACGTAAGGACGAGCAAAATCGTCATAATCATGGCGAGCCTGCGCGATTGTCTAAAATGATATGTTCTTTCAGAAAGCGGAAGTGCGCTCACCAGAAGCCCAGAAATCATCCACAACAGGAGCACAAGTGTTATGTTGAAACTCGTTAGAAGTAACAGAACAAACAAAAGAACTAAACCCAGAAGAAGCGTGCCGACGAGTCCAGAAATTGGGCGCTCTTCGCGAAACACGGAAGAACGGACAGTGCGCGCAACAAGATGAAAAAAGAAAAGTAGGACAAGCACTATGCCAACGACGCCTGTTGTCGCAAGCAACGTAAACAAATGGCTGAAGCCGCGATCAAAACGTACATTCCAAAAAGCGGAAGTATTGAGTTCAGCCGAATGCGCTTTGGCGTAGTCAAACACGAACGTCCCCGGTCCAGAACCAAACAATGAAGAGACCTGCTCATCACCAAGCGTCTGCTTTACAATCTCCCAGCTCGCAGAAGCGCTTGGCAAAACCTCGACCGGCAAAGATAAAGAAAATGGCGTTGGAATGATGAGAAACAGAATTGCACTAACAATACCGATGACCGAACTCACACTCGCGCGCATCACCAGAATCATGGTCAGTACGCTTCCAATAAGCAAGAAAAGCCACAACAACGACGCATCCAATACAAAGAGATGAAATATGGCGACAAGACCTAGCAGATGAACAAGACCTTTTTCCCAAAATCTATATTTTGCGCGTGCATCAAGTAGAAGAAGCGCCTGTCCGATGAATGCGACAAGTGTAAGAAAAAACGCCACTGCGCTCATGGAGCCAATCGTGTTGAACACCCGACCGCTCTCACCCGCCCAAACAAAAACCGGAATGCCAATCATCTGCAGTGCCGAAGCTAGGCCGACGATCACCGCCGAAATGACGAGCGAAAATAACAAAACACGATACTCTTTCGGTGTACGAATACATTGTGCGAGCAAGAAAAACAAGACAAAACCAGCAACAGCAGTCAGCGCACTTTCATACTCTTGCGTAGACTCACCAACAAATGACAAATACTTGGCACTAGATTGTAAAGCCGAAACAAAAAGACCGACCACAAATAAGGCCGGCGGGATCATTACCATTCCATAACGTACGGTAAGGCTGTGCGATCGAACAATGCGCACAAGCCAGACGAGCGAAAGAAGCGACACTCCAACAAGCAGAAGCGTCTGCTTGTTGATTTCAAGTAAATCAATCGTGAGTGGAAACACCGCAAGCGGAACGAGCGCCACGAGTGCGACAAACAGAACGAGCATACGCTCATTATTCTACCACGACCATCTCTGACGTGCTCACTATGTTCGTTTCATTTACCTCATCAATCACTTGCAATGGCGCCTCCTCAAGCGTTGGATCCACGATAAAACTCGCTGGCGTTGTTTCTGGAGTCTCGGTTGCTTCAGTCGTCTGAACCATTGGTGTTTGATCAGCAACTACCTGAATATCCTCTGCCACCTCTGCCACCTCTGCCACCTCTGCCACCTCTGCCACCTCTGCCACCTCCGTTGGTTCATACCCAGCGCGATACGCAATCACGAGCCAATCAAATTCTACGCCAGTCGAGGAACCTCCCATCTCGGCCACCGTGAATCCATTCTGCTCACGATGCGCGATAAACAAAGGACCAATTGGAGCACTTGCCGTAACAAGCACACGAATCGGCATAGTGCTCGAGATGATATCATTGAAATTCGGATCAACCAGCTCAAACTGCACAGTTGCACTGCCGTTGTTGAGCCTCGCTGTTCCGGAAAGTGTAAGCGTGACCTGCGACGACATCGTCGCGTAAACTGTGGCGCGAGATCCTTGCGATGTGGTGATGTTGCTTTGGAATGTTCCGTCCTCACCAATCGCCCATGTACCGGCGAGACTTGAAATTGAGCGCGCCTGAATCGTCTCAAGCGATGGTAGCGAACTGATCCCAGAAGCTGTATTACTTGTACCAACAAGCGACGCTTCGCCTTCACCGTCATACCAACCCGGTCGCACAAACACCTTAATCGAGCCACGATCACCGGAGAACGCTTCGAGCGCGTAACCGATTATCACCCCTTTTTGTGTTGCCTTCATAGCAAGGCCAACGATCGAGGAGCTTGTCATTGGATCACCGACCGCAATCGCGCCTCCTTCGTTTGTTACATTCGTTGGCACGCGACCTACAAGCGCAATTGGATACGATCCAGAAAGATTTTCACCTGCCAAAAATCCCGGGCGCGTCGAAACCACGCCAGCAAGTTTTTCTTCGTATGCTCCTGCGCTACGACGCACGCCAACACCATCTCCAGCAATCATCACGACATCACCGGGCAAAAGATTCTCACTACTCTGGAACATCTCTGCAAAATCCAAACCTCCAGTTGCCCAACCTCCTGCATTCGTACGCACAAAGTCTCCTGCCGGACCACTGCTACCGTCGTAATAAATATACTTACTCGTCTGCAAAACTCCACGATCTGATGGATACAACCGCCCAGCAAGCGCAAAGTTTCCTTCCGAACTCAAGTAGGCAACCTCCGCACCATCAGCATTTGTGTAGGAAAGGCGTGTTGCCGTTGAACCGTCCGCTACCGTAAGACCCATCGAAATCGAGACGTCTTTGGCTTGCGTACCATCCCAACCAGAACCACGAAACGTTAGCAAGTTTGAACCATAACTTGTCTTCTCTTCAGCACTGCCAAGCGAACTTAACATTAATTGATCGTTCACAATTGAGGAACTCCCATCGGTTGTCAGCACATTTCCAGCATACCACTCGGCATCAACGAAGGCGTTAATCACACCCAACTTCTCGCTGTGGGATGCAAGCGCGCGTCCAATAATCATGCCCGGCTCTGTTGCTTTCATGGCATAACCAGCCGTTGTTGAGCTTGTAAGCGGATCTCCAGCCGTAATCGCACCGTTCTCGGCAGAAACTTTCAATGGGACACGCCCTGTGAGCGCGACGTCATATCCATTAATGTCACTTCCCATTCTAATAGCAGGTTTGGTGGAAATGGCCCCAAACAAATTTGCTTCATAACTCGTTGAACTCTTTTTGATTTTTCCTGGAGCGTTCGTATCGAGCACGACCACGTCCCCAGCGACAAGCACTTCATTGGATGGATAAACTTCAGCCAAGTCAGATGCTGGCGAGCTTGCAGTGCCATCATATGCTATGTCCCCATCAAGCTGAACTTTAAACTCTGTGTCCGGCGTGCCATCTGCGTCTGAACGGATGATAAAAACATCTTCATCAGCACCCGGAACATCACCTGCGGCTTCATTCACGTCAATCACAACAGCCTGTTGTGACACGTTATTCGCTGTCGGCGCGTCAACGCCATTTTGGAGAACGTATAATCCGACAGACGTTCCGCCTCCCAAATTACGCACCATGAGCGCCTCGCCATCTGATGTGCCGTTGTCGTTTGCCTGATTGATATAGACCAACGCTCCAGGGCTTGCTCCATCAAAATCCGTCCCGCCATCTGCGCGTTCCACTTGCAATCCAAAACCGGTCGTTAAGCCGTCCGCGCT
>JBBTQF010000012.1:0-67379 GCA_038065815.1 Patescibacteria group bacterium | reverse complement strand
GTATCTCTGTCATGGATGCAACCACAGGTCTTGTGAACATCAGCTCAACAGGAGCGATTACCAACTCTACTATTGGCGGAGGAACTTTACTGCAGGTTACCGGTAACGGCTCTATCACCCCGACATTGGCTTCTATCTCTAATACATCTGCCATGACGGGGAATGGACGGCTTCTTGATCTAACGGCCGACAACGCAACTACACCGACAGGACTCTTTGCAATCTCTGCTATAAATATGACAACCGGTACCGCAATGAAAGTGACTGCATCAAATGCCAATACAAGCGACTTCTCGATTGCTGGAGGATTTGCGCCAATTATGTTCTCAACGACTTTTGCTCAAGCAGGCACAGCCCAGTCAACAGCGAGTGGTTATGCGGGACTACGACTGAATTACACTCATAATCCTACTGTTACTGGCAATACCGAGAACATGATGGTCATTCAAAATCAAGTGACCTCTAACGCTACAGACCTCGCCGTTAACGCTGGACTACTCATTGATAATGCTGATACTTCAGCAAGTAATTCCACAATTCTCACTGATGCTTTGAGGATTACTAACTCCGGTGGTATTGCAATCGGCATAACAAACGCAATCAATATTGCTTCGACCGATGTTGTGACAGATATTCTGATGCAAAACGGTGAGACGATTGATAACAACGTAAACGGACAGATTAACCTTAACACAGGGGTGGCTGGTGCAAACGATGGAATCTGGATAGATTCAGGGCAGACCACCTCTACAGCATTTGGTCTTTGTCATAGCGGTGCCGATGCTGATAACGCGGCGTTTAGTGATCGTCAGATCGTTGCATGCGCTGGTGCTGTAGACGGCGACTATGCTGAAAAATATCCAGTTGCCGCAGGAATTACCTATGGAGATATCGTTGCACCAGGGACGAAAGAAGTCGTGACGACACAAGGACAAAAAATTGTTGAGCTTGTGATGACAACAGAACCGTATCAAGGACCAGTCGCTGGAATTGTGGCTAAGAACTACGGAGACTTCACTTCAGCTGGTAACAACATCAAAAAAGAGGATAACCCGATGCCAGTTTCTCTTGTCGGACGTGTGCCGGTTAACGTTACCAACGAAAATGGAGCGATCGCCGTCGGCGACTTCATCACAACCTCCTCAACCGCCGGAAAGGGTATGAAAGCTACAGAGGCTGGACGTGTGATCGGTATGGCACTCTCTACATTTGATGCAGTGGAAGGTCAGGTCATGGTGCAGATCGTCAACACGTGGTATCAGCCGTCATCATCAAGCTCCCTGCAAGGTGGTAACAACACAGGCGACATGCTCTCGATGGGTGCGATTGATGCAGAGAACCTGACTGTCACTGGCCAGCTCTACGTTGGTAGCGATATCGCAGGCCGAGCTCGCATCAAGGCTGGAGACGAGAGTGTTCATGTGACGTTTGAGACTGAATACTCCTACCAGCCAATCGTGATCGCCTCTGTCCGCGAGGATATTGATTCCGCATTCGCTTGGTGGATTGAGAACGAGACAACCACAGGATTCGACATTGTTCGCTCTGCCTTCAGTGATTCAGCCGTTGAATTCAACTGGATCGCGATGGGTGTTGATGGTGGCATCGTGAGTATCTCTGATGGCACAACCGAAGAGATCACTATCACAGTTGCCGATCCAGGTGCCTCAACAGATATTATTGGCGTGGTCGCCGATACTGGTAGCTCGAGCGTTCCAGTCGAGGAGCCGGCCGTTGAAGCTCCAGCCGAGGAACCAGTAGCCGAAGAGCCAGCAGTTGAGGCTCCAGCCGAGGAACCAGTAGCCGAAGAGCCAGTAGTTGAGGCTCCAGCCGAGGAACCAGTAGCCGAAGAGCCAGTAGCCGAGGAGCCGGCCGTTGAGGCTCCAGCCGATAGCGCGCCAGTTAGCGAGTAATCCCACAGAATAGGGAACCAAAACCCCGCCCGATGGCGGGGTTTTGGTTTTTGGTGAGCTGGTGTAAAATGAACATCATAAAGTGTTCTCTGCTCTTAATTTCAAATGTTTAAAGTATGTCCATCGAATCAAAGATTCGTCGTCCGATGCCGTTTGGTCGGCCTGATGAGCCAATGCCGATACCACCAAAAAAGAGTCGAGTTGGCAAATTTTTCCTTATTCTCTTTGTTCTCGCTCTTATAGCCGCCGCCATTTATTTTGGGAAAACGTATCTCTTTGAGAGCCCCGATGATCTACTTGGAGATCTGCAAGGGACGACGGGTGAGTCAATTCCAGTTGTAGAGGGAACCTATTACGCAGTTTTCCTTGATAATAGCCAGGTCTATTTTGGCCTACTCGATGATCGAGACGGCGATTTTTATCGCTTAACTGACGTCTTTTATCTGGACACACGACAAAATCCGCAGGATACATCGGCCGGAGCCGGTACGTCGCTCGTGAAACTTGGTAACGAGGCCCATGGTCCGCAGGACTATATGGACATCAACAAGGATCACATACTGTTTATTGAGGAGATGAAGCCTGATTCCAAGGTTGTACAGGCGATTGCACAGTATAAATCTGGGGAGTAGCGTCAACATCTTATCCACAGTCCATTTGGCAAATATTTGCTAAACTGCCTCTAACTTTAACCCATCTTAATCAACCGTACTGTTATGGAACCACTTACAAGTTCCGGGCTCGGTGTGGCCCAACGGAGGAGAAAAGTGCCGTTTACGAATGTCGGAATGTATCAAGTGATCACTCGTTGGTCGCTGTATTTGCTTACATTTCTGTTGCCGGTCTTCTTTTTGCCATTCACGTCCAACTACCTAGAGATAAATAAACAGACAGTGCTTGTACTGCTCACGTTAGTAGGTTTGGTCGCATGGCTTGGCGCAATGGTGATTGAGAAGAGGTTGTCGTTTCGTACTGGTTGGTTAAACGTCGTACCAGGTGTCTGGTTTTTGATAGTTCTGGCCTCTTCGATTCTTTCGCTGTCTGGCTATCAATCATGGGTTGGACAAGCATCACAGGAATATACCAGCTTCTTGACGCTTACCACGTTCCTCGTATTGTTCTTCGTTGTCATGAATACGATGAGCGAGACATCTACCCAACGTAATCTCTTTTTCGCAACCGTCCTTTCATCCGTTCTCTCTGGCATCATCACAATCTTGAGTTTCATTGGGATCGGAATCCTACCGTTTTCATTCGCGAAGTTTAGTGGATTCAACCTTGTTGGCACGATGAACAGCTTTGTTGCATACATGGTCGTTGTCATGATTCTTGGTCTCGGTCTCTGGTTGGTTACCCGTCCGGGGAAGGACGCGATCATGCCAGATGGTGGTAGGGGCAAGACGATGCGCATCCTTATGATCGTTCAGGTTATTCTGACGATCCTTGCGCTTGTGGCGATAGATTATTGGGTGATGTGGATTGTGACGATCTTCGGTATCCTTCTTCTTTCAGCTTTCGCTTTCATCCAACAAAAAGATTTCCCGGGGACAACGCGTTTCTCGCTCCCATTGTTCTTGTTGGTTGTGAGTGTTCTGTTTCTGTTCGTTCCATCGCCATTGCGTTGGGATTTTCCAGCGGTCGTATCTCCGTCGTTTGGAGCGAGTCTTTCTATTGCAAAAGAAACTCTTGGGCGCAATATCGGTTCGATCTTGGTCGGTTCTGGTCCGGGTACGTACGCATTTGATTACGCAGAGTTTAAGGACACTGCCGTGAGCCAGACAGATTTCTGGAATACGAATTTTGACCGTGCCAAGTCGCATGCGTTGACAATTCTCACGACCATGGGCGTTCTTGGGTTAGTTGGATGGCTTGCCTTTGTCGCTTGGGTCGCCCTTATGGCCTTGAGTCGCTTGTTGCGTGAGCGAGATCATGAAGAGTGGCGTGTGACGTATGTCGTCTTTTGTGCGTGGGCTACCATTCTACTTTTGCAATTTTTGTACACATCAAACATGACATTGAGCTTCTTGTTCTGGCTCTTCTCTGGTTTGATCGCAAGTCAGGTGATGGTTCGTGTAAAGGAGACAGATTTCGGACGTTCTCCAAAACTTGGCCTTGCAACATCATTTGGATTTATCCTTGTGGCCGTTGCCGTTGTTGGTGGACTCTTTGTGACAGGTCAGCGCTATGCTTCAGAAGTCGCATTTGCTCAAGCTGTTCGCATGGATAGGAGTGGAGCCTCTGCAGAGGAGGTGGTAAATAAACTGGCGACCGCGACATCATTTAATCAGTTGAGCGATGTCTACTATCGAAACTTGAGCTCCGCGCTTCTTCTGCGCGTGCGAGACGTCTATCAGGAGATCAATGCGACAGGCGTTCCTGCAACACCGGAACAGACACAGCTCATTCAAGCTCTTGTTAACGCAAGCATCAATGCGGCGGCACGAACAACCGCACTCGAGCCATATAACGTTGATAACTGGTCTGTGCGAGGGATGGTCTATCGAGAACTCATGCCACTTGTGAATGGAGCTGAAGATCTGGCCGCGGCTTCCTTTATCCGCGCAGGAGAATTGGAGCCAACGAATCCAAAGCACTATACAGACCTTGGACGTATCTATCTTGTTACAGCTGATCGCGCGAGTGACTTGAAGAGTTCTGAAAATGCCGAGCTTGCGACTCAAGCCGTTGAGTCGGAGAAGAAATATCTTACACTTGCAGAAGAGGCGTTTAACAAAGCAATCATTTATAAACAAAATTACGCGCCAGCTCACTATTATCTTGCGGCAGTATTTGAGCGACAAGGCCGTCTTGATGACGCAGTTGCTCGCATGGTCGCTCTACGCGATTACGCCCCACTCGACATTGGCATCGGTTTTCAGCTTTCCCAGTTGTACATCCGTCAACAGAAATACAGCTTGGCGCAGGCGGAACTGGAGCGTTTGGTCGGGTTAAATTCAAACTACTCCAATGCTCGTTGGTACCTTGCTTCCATGTATGAGATCAGTGGAAACTCCACAGCCGCCATTGAACAGATTCAAAAAGTCGCTGATCTGAACCCAGAAAATGAGTTCGTTATCGAGCGACTCTCTCGCCTAAAGTCAGGACAATCCACCACAACGATTCCGCCTCCAGTTGAGGAAGGAGAGGAGTCCGCAACGGAAGTGGAGGATGGGGAAGTTACGGTTGATGAAGAGGTCACTGAGTAAACGCGTCAAGGATTATTCGTTCAGCTTCCACGAGGCTCATGTTCTGCAGACGGACATGAGCCTCTTCGTGTGTGCCTG
The DNA here is from genome assembly GCA_038065815.1 of Patescibacteria group bacterium. Classification (GTDB taxonomy): domain Bacteria; phylum Patescibacteriota; class Patescibacteriia; order UBA9934; family CAMTUG01; genus JBBTQF01. Next base: position 62,182 of record JBBTQF010000012.1, on the reverse strand, counting down.
AAGGAGAAAAAGATTTCAAAAGTTGAGTGGCGTGATGTGGAGGATTTACGCGCAGAATGCATCTGATATTGCGATCATGATCTTCATATAGCAGTAAGGCCATCTCTGCATCTGGTGATGAAAAGATGAGTTCATCAACGACCTCAAGCAGGTCATCATCTTGAGCTCCAGCGTGCAAAAAATCTTGTTGAGACAAAAGCGTCCAGACTAAATTGCATTCTACATTATGCTTCAATCTAGCAAGCGCACGGCCCCAGAGACGTAATGTCGAGACAGAACGTACGCGATAAAGGTTTGTAATTATCTCTTCTCGTCGCGCTCCTTTCTCGATCAGCGCGCTCACAGTGTTTAAGGTTTTTGGTGTGACATTGCGCGCCTTAAAACTCTTCGTCTTTGCAATCATCCCTGTTAAAAAAAGAGTTGCAATTTCCTCGTCCATAATTTCCGAGTACAGCTCATTCACCAAATTATGACAAACTTCCGCGCAAGAGGTCGCTGTCAAATCAACGATGTTCATCTGACCAAAATGTTCGTTTGTTGTTGAGTGATCAATATTAATGATAGGTGTGCGGTACAAAAAATCTGCATGGGCAGTATGAATCTCTCCGCATCCCGCAAGATCACTTGCTCCAATGCATATTACAAGGTCATACGGATACGGTGATGTTGAGACATTGATATCCTGTTCGCTCCACGTTCCAACATTTGGCGTGAATAAAAAACGGATGCGGCCGTCCGCATCCTCCCTTTTGATTTCTGTCGCTTGCACCGCTCTCGTGTCTAGTTCAACGACGAGCGTTCGCATGTTTGGGAGATCGGATCGTACATGATCGCCGATCACAATGCGACCGAGTGCCTTTGGGACTGGTGCGGAACTCACAACAGTTACAGGCTTGTTCATCTTTGCGAGCGCAAATTTCATGCCAATCGCAGAGGCAAACGCGTCAATCCCTCCGTGTTTTGCAACAACGACCAACGGATGTTGGCTTCGCGTGATGATCTGTTGGATTTGCGCGGTTTCTGTAAGCGACATAATGGAATATGGGAGTGTACACGTTGCGATTAAAATCATCAAGCCCCCGTCCGTACGACGAGGGCCAGTTGTTTTGTCTTGCTAGAGTTCGAGCCAGCTGAAGATGTAGGCGGAGCCGGTGTTATCGTTATAGTGAGCGCCAATGATGATGTCAGTGAAGCCGTCCGCGTTCGTGTCGCCTGCAGGAGCTATCCCAACGCCGAAATAGTCACTCACGGCTTCTCCGTACATGATTGTTCTACTGCTTGAAAGTTGATTACTGACGGCAGTAACAGGTCCAAAGATGCAGTAGACCGTGCCTACGTCTAGACCGTACCCATCACTTCCATAAGCACCGATGAGCAGATCATCATTGCCGTCCAGGTCGATGTCACCTGCGCCAGAGAGACTCGTTCCTGCTAAATCTCCACCATTTTCACCGATGAATTTTTGTCCGTTTGTTGCGATATTTTCTGTACCGTATGTGGCGTTCACTATTAGGTACGCGGCACCAAAACTATCACCAGCACTACTTTCATTTGGAGCACCAACAAGGAAGTCGTCGTAGCCATCATTGTTTATGTCTCCAGCACCGCTCGTCGCGCGGCCGAATGAATCACCAGCATCTTCTCCTGTGAGTTTCATATCTGCATCAGCGAGCGAGATGGTTATTCCACCTGATCGCGGACCGTAGAGCAGATAGGCCGCTCCGGCTCCAGATCCTGCGTAATCGTTACTACTTGCCCCGACTAGGATGTCGGGTACGCCGTCGGTGTTGATATCCCCGGCGCTTGCGACACTGATGCCGGCCAAGTCGCTTGCTTGCTCGCCGTTGAGGATGAGTCCGCCAGATGTTGTTAGATCTTCCGTCACGGTCGCACCAGGCCCAAAGTCAACGTAGATCACGCCTGCGTCCGTTGCGGTAGTATCGCCCATATAGGCACCGATGAGTACATCATCGTAGCCGTCGCTGTTCAGGTCTCCAATACCGGCAATGCTATAGCCAGTAAAATCGGACTCCGCATGACCAGTAAGTATACGATCGGCATCGCTTAGACTTTGAGTTCCACTCACTGGCCCATTGACTATGTAAACAGCGCCTGATTGACTCCCATTGAGGGAGCTGGATGGTGCGCCGATGATGAAGTCCGTATATCCGTCGTTGTTTAGATCACCAGCGCTTGCAACGCTAGTGCCAGAGTAGTCATTTGTTGAAACTCCGATGAAGGTTGCGTATGCGTCGGAAAGGTTACTCTCCATAGTGATCGGTCCGCGGACGAGGTAGACGATTCCGGCTTGTTGTGCAGCACGATCGTTCATGTTCGCACCGACCAGCACGTCGTCATATCCATCACCGTCTATATCGCCAACACCCGCCACGCTTACGCCAGCCCTATCTTCTGACGACTCTCCAGCGAGAATAGCGATCGCGTCTGAAGCGACGATTTCGCCTTCGAACACGCAGTCACCTGCGCCTCCATCGCAGTTGTCATCAACACCGTTGTTGCAGACTTCGGTCACGCCTGGGTTCACATTCGCGTCGTTGTCATCGCAATCCGTCGCATCGCTCACATAGCCATCGATGATGTTACAGGCAACGACTTGATTGTTCACATCGCCGTACTCGTCGTCGTCAGCATCGGCGTACTGCGTGGTGTAGGATGCGTCTTCATCCGTCTCACCATTGCAGTTGTTGTCAACCTCGTCTTCACAGAGTTCGATCGCGTTTGGGTTCACGGCCGGATTCTGATCGTCACAGTCTGTCGCGTCACTCACGTAGCCGTCAGGTTGCGTACAGACATTCACAACTCCCGACGCATCTCCGAATGAGTCATCGTCAGCATCGGGGTACCAGAGCGTCCCATCAATCGGATCGTTGTCTGCCTCATCGTCGCAGTCATTGTCGGTCTCGTCGCAGACTTCGGACGCGTCTGGATTGATGTCCGCGTCTTGATCGTCGCAGTCGCCATCGGTTGTCGCGTAGCCAGCGATGTCGTCGCATTGTACGATGGCGACCCCGAACCCGTAGCCGTCGCTGTCGCTGTCCGCGTACCATGACGTAGCGTCAACGGAGTCGTTTTCATCAACGTCTCCGTCGCAATCGTTGTCTGTGCCGTCGCAGATTTCATCCGCGCTCGGGCTCACAGCCGCGTCTTGGTCGTCGCAGTCGTCAGGTCGCGGGGCACCATCTCGGTCCAGGTCAAAGCGATCTGTGAAGCCCGCATCGCTAATGAAAGGCAGAAACTCACAACCCGAAAGTGTAAGGAGCAAGAGGGAAGTAGCGGTCATTGGTCACCTCACCTCCTTTTTCCCTTTTTTTGAGGGTTTTGTCAATTGGGTCGGCTGAACCGATTGACTCTGACGGAAAAAAATGGTGAGATTGCGATGGAGGCTTGTACCACATGCCACGTATTCTTTCAGTCCTTTTTTTGCTGGGTCTTCCGCAACCTGCGCAGGCTGATGAGCCAACGGCTCCGCCTGCCGAGGAGACCTGTCCACAGGCCGTTGCGGTTACTGATCTGCTCGCCACTATCACGGCGGGCGAGACCGCCTTCGTTCAGATGGATCGTGATGGGATCGCGTCATCTCGTGACACGGCGATCGGTCAGATCAACTGCCTCAATGAGCAGATCGCCATGAGCGATGCGGCTCGGTTCCACCGCTTGCTCGCACTTGTCGCTTTCGTCGCAAGGGATCGTGATCTCGTGCAGAGCGAATTCCATGTGAGCAACAAGCTCGAACCTCACTACGAGTTCCCGGAAGGGATCGTGCCGGCAGATCATCCTGTCGCACGGCTGTACGAAAAGGCGAAAGTCGTAGAGCTGTCAGGCGAACTTCAGGTCGTGCTCGCACCGATCGGCGGTTGGGCAACGGTTGACGGCGTACGCACTGACACACGGCTGTCGAGCGCGAGCGCGATCATTCAGATCATGAATGCGCACGGTGTCGTTGTCGAGTCTTCATTCGTGCGTCCGCTTGATCTACTGCCGAAGTTCGATCTGACGGCGTACAACATGGAGCTAGTCGTCCCTGTGCCCAGGGGGATCTTCCAGGGCTCTCCGACGCCGTGGCTCATCGCGACCGGTACGAGCCTGTTGATCTCTGGCGGGTTGTACACTGTGGGTATGATCGAGAAAGAACGTTTCGAGAATACCGAAAATCCTATTTCCGACGACGAGCTTTCTGCACTGCGGGATACGACGAACACGCTCGGTGTGGCGTGGGTCGCAAGTTCTGCGCTCACGGCTACGCTCGGCATCATCACATTCACCGTGGTAATTCCCAACCACAAAGGTGGACGCTAATGTTACAGCTGAAGTCTGGCGATCTGTTCGCACGACGATATCGCATCATTAGATTGCTCGGCGAGGGAGGCATGGCGTATGTCTATCTTGTTGAGCATACGAGTCTCGGGCGTCAGTACGCCTTGAAGGTTCTCAAGTGGCAAATGAGTGGGAAAGAGGCGTTGCGTCAACGTCTTAAGAAAGAAGCCGTCGCGATGGAGCGTGCACAACACGGCAACATCGTAGCTGTACATGACCTAGACGAGCATGAAGGACAGATTTACATCATCATGGACTTCGTGTCTGGCGGTTCTCTGCGCGATCTTCAACGTCGAAAGGCGTATATTCCGAGTAGGGAAGCCGCGAGTATCGTGATGGACGTCCTACGTGGCCTCGAGTGTGCACACAACAATGGAATCGTGCATCGTGATGTGAAGCCAGACAACGTCCTGCTCGGCGCTGATGGGGTTCCGAAGATTTGTGATTTCGGGATCGCTCGCGCGAGTGGTGAGAGTCACGGTTTCACACAGACAGGGGGCATAATCGGTACGTTCTGGTACATGGCACCGGAGCAACACTGGAGCTCTGTTCGTACAGACTTGCGGGCGGATCTGTACGCGACTGGTGTGATGCTTCATGCACTGATCGCTGGGATCGTCAAGCCAACCGCGCCATTTTTCTACTCGACACTCCATGAAGACCCGGACATCATGGATCCTATCCCTGACGTACTGCGTCCGATCATTTGCAAGGCGACGGCGCATCAGCCACAGAATCGGTATGCGAGTGCTATGGAGATGATTGAGGCCATCGAAAGCGTTTTGAACCAACTGCCAACGGTCAGTGAAGAAAGTGAGACACGGCGTGTTTCATTTCACACCATGGTTCCTGAAATCGAGGGTGAAGTTATTGGAACACGGTTTGACTTCAGTTCGTCATCTTCTAATGCTGACGGACAAGTGAGTTCTGAACATGAAGTTGCACCTCCTGTCGTCGTGAGTGTTGCGGTCGAGCCACGCAGGGAACGCTTGCCACACGGTGGCATGATCGCCATTGTTGGCACCGTGACCCTTGTTATCTCTCTCTTAGTGTATGGCTTCTGGATGCGTGATCCTAGGTCTCCTCCTGTACAAGCATGGCAAGCGTATCCAGAAGCCATCACTTCTTCGAGGATCGAGTCGGTCGCTGAACCTACCGCTTCACCAGTTGATGAACCAGTCACGTCAGTCATCGGTCTTTCCAGTGAGAAGGATAGGGGTAAGGTGGTTGGCAAGAACGACCCGAAAACGAAAGCGACGAAAGTAGAGCCACGTGTCAAGGCTGTCCAGCCATCCGTGGCCGTTGAACAACTTGAGACTCGCGCGACAGTGAGGGGCGACGCCACGCAGGTTCGTCTGATCGGAGACAACGGGTCATTCACACTTCCGACTAGCATTCCTCCAGGTTTCTATCGCGTTACTGCAACGTTTCAGGATACGCCCGATCCAGTCACAGTGATCAGGCAGATCGAGGTCAAAGACAAGCCGGTCGTAATCGTCTGTGATTCGGCATTCGCCCGTTGCAACCGTGAATAGCTCCTTTTACAGCGTCCGCTCTGGGTCCACCAGAGCGGCGTTTCGTTTTTGGACATCTACAACGAAAATTTTAAACGAAGATCTCTAATTGCCAAATACCCTTTATTTCCGTACACTTATCCCATTATGGCCGATCACGAGATTCCCAAAGCCTACGATCCAAAGGCGCACGAAGACGCCGTCTACGCCGCATGGGAGCAGAGCGGGTTTTTTAATCCGGACAACTTGCCAGATGAGCGCAAAGAGATGTTTTCTATTGTTTTGCCACCACCCAACGTGACTGGCACCCTGCACATGGGACACGCGGTGATGCTGGCGATCGAGGATATTATGGTTCGTTTTGCCCGCATGCGTGGCAAGAAAACGCTTTGGCTTCCAGGGACAGATCACGCGGCCATTGCCACGCAGACAAAAGTTGAGAAACTTCTCATTGCGGGTGGTATGAAGGACCCTCGAGCAGAGCTTGGACGCGGAGCGTTTTTGGAGCGCGTGAAAACGTTTGCGACCGAGTCGCACGATGTCATTGTTAAACAGTGTAAGAAGATGGGAGCGTCACTTGATTGGTCGCGTGAGGCGTACACACTTGATTCGGCTCGTTCTACTGCCGTGCGCACGGCGTTTAAGATGATGTATGACGACGGTCTCATCTATCGCGGTGACAGGATGGTGAATTGGTGTCCGAGATGCAAATCCACACTCGCGGACGACGAAGTGGAATACATTGAGCAGAAGACGAAGTTTTATTATTTCAAATATGGTCCAGTTGTGATTGGGACCGCGCGTCCTGAAACTAAATTCGCTGACAAGGTAATAGTTGTTCATCCGAATGATGCGCGGTACAAAGAGCTTGTTGGAAAAGAGATGGAGGTTGAGTGGATTGATGGATTGGTGAAAGCAAAAGTAGTTGCTGATGAAGTTGCGGATATGGATATGGGTTCTGGTGCCATGACGATCACTCCTGCACACAGTTTTGTTGATTTTGATCTTGCGAAGAAATATGGATTCGAGGTTGTCCAAATTATTGGTGAGGATGGGAAGCTCACCAATGCGGCAGGTTCATTTGCCGGACAGGACGCGCATGATGCACGCACGGCAATCGTCGAGCAGTTGCAGAAGAAGGGTCTCGTGGATCACGTTGACGAGAATTACACGCATAATCTCTCTGTCTGCTACCGGTGTGAATCACCGGTTGAGCCACTGCCAAAGTTGCAATGGTTTATTGACGTCAACAAACCGTTTGCCTTTCGTGCGAGCTCGCACGCGCCGATTGATGGAATCAATGATGGGCAGATGATCTCGCTGAAGGAGATCATGCAACACGTCGTGCGCTCAAAGCAGATTGAGATTATTCCGGAGCGATTTGAGAAAACGTATTTTCACTGGATTGATAATTTGCGTGATTGGAACATCAGTCGTCAGATTTGGTTTGGCCATCGCGTGCCGGTGTGGTATCGCGGGGAGGAAATTTCTGTGAGTGTAGAAGCGCTAGAGGGAGATGGGTGGGAGCAGGACCCGGACACGCTCGACACGTGGTTTAGCTCGGGGTTGTGGACGATCTCGACGCTTGGGTGGCCCTCCTCCGCCAAGGCTTCGGAGGGCAAGCCTAGTGATTTTGAGCAATTTCATCCGACTTCGGTTCTCGAGACAGGCTACGATATTTTGTTTTTCTGGGTGGCGCGCATGATTTTGATGACAACGTATGCGGTTGGGGAGATTCCATTTAAGCAGGTCTATTTGCATGGCCTCGTTCGCGATGAAAAGGGGCGCAAGATGAGTAAGTCGCTCGACAACATTATTGATCCATTGGACATGATTGGTAAGTTTGGCGCGGATGCGACGCGTCTGTCGCTTGTTATTGGTGGGACGCCGGGGAATGACTCAAAACTTTCGGAAGAAAAAATTGCCGGTTATCGCAACTTTACAAATAAACTTTGGAACATTGCGCGGTTTGTTCTCTCGAGTGCTCATCTCCCTCCCCTTACCCAAGGGGAGGGTTGGGGTGGGGTCTGTGCGGTGACCCTTGCCGACCGATGGATACTCGGTCGCCTCGCCGAGGTCACCGATCGGGTCACGGCGCACCTTGAGCGCTATGAGTTCTCGGCCGCCGGTGAGCTGTTGCGAGACTTTACATGGAGCGAGTTTGCAGATTGGTATTTGGAGATCTCCAAGTTGCAGAAGTCGGAAAACACTGATCGCGTTTTATTGCACGTCTTGTCGACTTTGCTCAAACTCTGGCATCCGTTCATGCCCTTTGTGACGGAGGTGATTTGGAAAGAGATGGGGCTGTCGAAAGATTTCTTGATGATTGCGGAGTGGCCTAAATCCGGAGGGAACATGGATCCACGCGTGGCTGGTGAGTTTACTCTGGTGCAAGATGTGGTCGGGGCTATTCGCAATTTGCGTTCGCAGTATAACGTGGAGCCTGCGAAGATGGTTAGTGTTACCATTGTCAGTGGAAAACGTGCGACATTTATTGATGAACAAGCCGAGCTCATCAAGCATCTGGCGCGCGTGGGGAGTCTCACAGTGACAGCGAACGGCACCGCTCCTGTGCAGAGCGCTTCGGCCGTGCTCGGCGAGGCCTCTATCTTTCTCTCACTCGCCGGTCTGCTTGATCTTGAAAAAGAAAGGATGCGTCTCACGAAGGAGCTTCAAGGAGCTCAAGACTATGCCAGCACACTCTCTGCGAAACTCGACAACGCGGAGTTCACATCAAAAGCTCCAGCGAATGTTGTTAAAAAAATGCGGACGAATTTGAGCGAGGCACATGAGCGATCTCGCGCCCTACAGTCTCAACTCGCCGTGCTCAAGAAATAGCGGTAAGATAACTTATGTATGAAAGTGAACACGAATCCAAAAGCCATTGACGAAGTTTTGTCACGCGGTGTTGATGAAGTCATTGTTAAAAATCAGTTACGAGAGCGGATGCTTTCGGGAGCTGTTTTGCGCGTCAAGCTCGGCATTGATCCGACAAGTCCGAATTTGCACTTAGGCCGATCCGTGCCTTTGCTAAAGCTACGTGATTTTCAAGAGCTCGGTCACAAGGTCGTCTTCATTGTTGGAGATTTTACAGGAGTGATTGGGGACACATCAGATAAAGAATCTGAACGTCCGATGCTTGATCCGAAAACGGTAAAAATCAATTTAAAGCATTACGTGACGCAAGCGGAAAAGATACTTGATATTAAAAAAGCGGAAATCCGTTTCAATTCTGAATGGTTAAAAAAATTAAATTACGTTGATGTTGCGGAACAAGCAGACTTTTTTTCGTTGGCGGAGTTTATTGCTCGTGAGAATATTCGACGTCGTCTAGATGCCGGTACGCGCGTGTCTCTGCGAGAGGTGCTTTATCCTCTCATGCAGGGGTATGATTCGGTTGCGGTGAAGGCTGACGTCGAGCTTGGAGGGACTGATCAACGTTTTAATTTGTTGGCTGGACGCGAAATGCAACCGCATTTTCATCAGAATTCTCAAAATATCATCATGAATCCTCTCATTGATGGAACCGACGGTCGCAAGATGAGTTCAAGCTGGGGTAACACGATTAATTTTACTGACGCGCCTAGTGAGATGTTTGGAAAAATTATGTCAATCTCGGACGAGTTGATTGTAAAATATTTTACATATTTTACGCGTGTGCCAATGGCGGAGATTTCAAAGATGGAAGGAGCGATGAAATCAGGTACAAATCCTCGCGATATTAAAATTCGTTTGGCGCGTGAGATTGTGCGCATGTATCATTCCGCAAAGGTCGCAGATCAAGCGGTTGAGGCGTTCAACAAAATGTTTCGAGAACACGAAGCGCCAGAGGAGATGCGGGAGGTGCGCGTGAAAGGTCCCGTGTCACTTGTTGGTGCGCTTGTTCTTGCAAAGCTGGTTGCCTCGAAGTCCGAGGCGCGTCGAGTGCTTGAGGAAGGCGGTGTGAAAGTGGATGGCAAGGTTGTCAAAGACGTAAAACGCGAGGTTCGTTCTGGTTCCGTTATCCAAAAAGGCAAGCGTCATTTTGTCAGGCTCATCTCTTAATCGTCCTATGTACGCCCTTCAACAAGCACGACAAGAGGTATTGCTCGCGCTCAAAACCGCGCTTGGGAAAACATATTCTCCCACGCTTGATGAGCTTGAAGCGCCAAAGATTGCCAGTCACGGGGACATCGCCTTCCCGTGTTTTGGCTTGGCCAAAGGTTTTAAGCGCTCGCCGGTTGAGATTACCAGCGAGATCGCTCCTAAAATCAAACCGCAAGGGATGATTGCATCCGTGGATGCCAACGGTCCATACATTAATTTTCGTTTGAGCACACCAGCGCTTGCAGAGCGTGTCATTGATGAGGCAAGGCAAGAGACATACGGCACGAGCTCAACGCTTACTGCTAAAACAATCATGGTCGAGTACGCCCAACCAAACACTCACAAGGAAGTACACGTCGGCCATTTGCGCAACGCCCTTGTCGGTCAAGTGGTTGTTGAATTGTTGCGTGCGCATGGAGCGCGTGTGATTCCGACGTCCTACATCAATGATCTTGGCGCGCACGTTGCCAAATGTTTGTGGGGTATTCAAAAGTTTCATCCGGGCGAGAAGCCGGAAAAGGGGGAGGAAAATATTTTTCTCGCCAAGGTGTACACCGAGGCGACGCAGTGGCTCGATGCCAATCCAGAAGAGAAGGTGGATATTCAGAAGATTTTTCAGAGCCTTGAAAATGGTCACCGTGGCTGGCGCATGCTTTGGAAGAAAACGCGCGGCTGGTCCATGACGATGATTCGCGGAGTGTTTAAGGATCTCGGCCTAACCATTGAGCAGTGGTATTTTGAAAGTGATCTCGTGAAAAGCTCAAAGGCTATTGTTGAGGATTTAATGCGTAGAGGAATTGCAAAGCGCAGTGATGGCGCCGTGATTGTGCCTCTTGAAGAAGAAAAGCTTGGTGTGAATTTGCTTGAGCGCACTGACGGAACGCTTTTGTATAACGCAAAAGATTTGGCCCTTGCGTTTCAAAAAGAAGAAGACTATCGCGCGGATTTGAGTTTATACGTTGTTGATGTGCGCCAGTCGTTGGCTATGAAGCAACTGTTTGCGACGCTTAAGCGCATGGGATTCAACCGCACATTGCAACACCTCTCCTACGAGATTGTCACTCTGCCAGATGGTGTTATGTCATCGCGCAAAGGGAACGTGATTCGCTACGAAGATTTGCGTGATAAGGTCATGCAGTCGGCGCGTCAAGAGACGCGCGCCCGTCATTCAGACTGGAGTGACAAAAAAGTAGACGAGATCGCTCATCACATTGCCTTTGCGGCACTAAAGTTTTACATTCTCAAACAGGACCTCGATAAAATTGTCATTTTTGAGACGAAACAGGCGTTAGCATTTGATGGATTTACCGGCCCTTATGTGCTCTATACCATGGCGCGGATTCAGAGTATCCTCCGTAAGAGGGGTGCTAAAAAAGGTGTGGATAAGTCTGGGGCTCACGAAACACCTTTCGGAAAAACCAAAGAAGCTGAACTTTTGCGCAAAATTGCCGAGTATCCAGACGTCTTACAGCGTGTCGTTCGGACGTATCAGATTTCGGCGATTGCCCAATATGCCTTTGATCTGGCCAAGTCCTTTGCTGATTTTTATCAAGATGTTCCTGTCCTCAAGGCGACAGGTGCCGTGCGCGAGGCGCGTCTCGCTTTGTGTGAGGCGACGCATCGGACGCTCATCAAAGCTCTTTCTGTCCTTGGGATTGAATCGGTCCGCGAGATGTAATAGACCTGTTGTCTAATCCATAACTTCTATCTATCGTCTATTATCCACGAGCTTATGTTCAAACGCGAAGCGGGTGCCTCACCAGGCGGTGAAACGGTGATCGCACAAGGAGTGAAAGTTGATGGGGAATTCACCAGCAATGGAAACGTGATTATTGAGGGGGAAGTTACAGGATCGGTCGTCGTGGCCGGAGATTTACACGTAGGGCCATCAGCGCGCATTCATGCCGACGTGTCCGCGCAAAACGCGATGGTCGCAGGCGAGATTGGCGGGAATATGCGTGTGGCCGACCGTCTTGAGCTTGTCGAGTCGTCGCGGGTGATGGGAGACATTGAAGCGCAAGTGCTCTCGGTTGCAGCGGGCGCCATGATTAATGGGCGAGTGAGTATGGGGGAGAAAGTTGGAGGAAAGAAGGTCAACGAGTAGCGGATGAAATAATGTATCTTTATATCTACGACGAATTTGTTCAGGAGAAGCGACACGAGCGCGAGGTGGCGTCAATAGAAAATCGTTTGACCGATCTTGGCATCACCGGCAAAATCATCCGCCTCGCATTGTTTAAGCGTGCCGACGAGCAGATTCGTGATGAGGCGCGTCGTGGCGTCTCGACGGTCGTTGTGGTCGGGAATGATCACACCGTGCGTAAAGTGCTTGATGCAGTTGTTGAGGTCGGCTTACCGCTTGGGATGATTCCAGTTGGTGGCGAAAGCGCATTTGCTCGGATGATTGGCGTATCAAGCGGAGTGGCCTCTTGTGATGTGCTCTCGGCGCGGGTTATTCAGCAAGTTGATGTTGGTCTTTTAAATGGCAAGCGCTTTGTGGCCGGACTGCGTGTGCTCACGCCTGAAGCCGAACTCTTCTGCGATGGGCGTTATCGGGTGACGCTCACAGATCGCGGTACGATGGAGATTCACAACTTTACAACATTTGATGCCATCGAACAGGAGGAGGTCGGCAACCCACAAGACGGCACGCTTGACGCTGTTATCCGTACTGACGGACGTAGATCTTTTTTTCGTCGAAAGCAGAGTTGTCAGACGCGTCTGCCAATCCATACTGCCTTTTTGCAATCCAAGCACCCAATCCGCGTTTTGTGTGATGGAGAGGAGATGCGAGCGGATCAATTTCAGATCGGCGTGGAAGAGGGAACGCTGAAAGTCATCACCGGGCGAGCGCGAAAATTTTAGGCCTGCCACTTAGTGGCCTGTCGTGTATTGTCTCGTTCTGGTATACTAGTCTCATATGTTGTCGTCTCATGAAGAGTTTTATGTGGAGCTCCTCAACGAGCGAGGGGAGGTCGTTGGCACAAAGAAGCGTAAGGACGTTGACAAGCGCATGGACTTTTTGCATGGTGTATACGTACTCGTTTTTTCTAAAGATAAAAAGCTCGTGTTGTGTCGTATTCCGCAGGCCGCAAAACAAAAAAAATTGTATGCTGGTCGGCTTGGGGCCACAGCCGCAACTATCGTGCGCCATCGTGAGCCGTTGGAAGTCGCGGCTCGGCGGGTGCTCGCGACCGAGTTGTTCATAGACTACGCCGACCTCGCTATGCTCGGCGAAAAGATGGAGTGTTACGAGGACGAAGTACGGCGACTAGTCGCCGTTTTTTATTGCACCCATAAAGAGCCTGTCATGCAAAATCCGCAGGAGCAAGATGAGCTAGTTGAGCTTACGCGAAAAGAGGTTGAGCATCTTATAAAGAGCGATCCAGCTAAATTTTCCCTACCATTTTTGAGCTTGTGGGAGGCGTACCAAGACCGATTACCGTTCTAGAAAAAAACATTGATTCCAAATTGGAATCAATGTTTTGGTGCGGACGAGAGGACTCGAACCTCCACGCCTTGCGGCACTGGCCCCTCGAGCCAGCGTGTCTACCATTTCACCACGTCCGCGTGTGGATGATGCTAAATCATTTTGACGCCTCTGACAAGCCCCTGTACGCTACTGCTGTCAGGGCGCTTAGCTCAGTTGGTTAGAGCGTCGCGTTTACACCGCGAAGGTCGTAGGTTCGAGCCCTACAGCGCCCACCAATCATTTTTGGTATACTTGAGGCGGTATGGTCGGTCGCATTATTTTAGGTCTTCTTATTACAGCTGTTGGATTTCACATGGTGTGGAAGACGGAGGCTTATTTGAGTTTTTTTGGCCGTAGCACATTTGCAGAGCAACATTTAGGTTTTGAGGGTGGTAGTCGCCTGTTTTACAAACTCATTGGAGTCGCTTTATGTTTTCTTGGCGTATTCATTGCGACTAATATTCTTCAGGGAATGGTAATCAGCGTGTTTGGCCCTATGTTTTCCTCGCTTGAATAACTACAGAGGTCTCTATGGTGTTCTCATCCTCGATGTTGTTAGACGCTCGATGCATTTTGCGAGAGGCGCATTTGCGCGAAGGATTTGTTGTCGCAGATTTTGGTTGTGGCCCCGGTGGCCATTTTGTTTTTCCTGCCGCTACGGCTGTCGGGCCGAAGGGGCGCGTGTATGCGGTTGATATTCAAAAACAAGTCATCACCTCCATACGAAGTTACGCCAGCCTGAATGGCTTTACCAACATTGAGCCTTTATGGGGCGACATTGAACGCATTGGCGGTGTGCGTGTTACTGACGCTAGTTTGGATACGATCCTCCTCGTCAACAATTTTTATCTTGTAAAAAATCGTGAACTGCTCGTTAAGGAGATAAAGCGCACGCTCAAGAGTGATGGGGCGCTTGTCGTCGTGGATTGGTTGACCAGCAAGACACCAATTGGTCCTCCAATTGATCAGCGTGTTGGTAAGGAGCTCGTGGGTGATCTTTTCACTCGATTCGGCTTTCAACTTGACCATTCGTTCAAGGCAGGGCAGTATCATTGGGGTTTAGTTTTTCGCAAATAATTTTTTTATGTTCGACATTCGCCCATTGATCTCATCCTCGTTCTGGTTTGACCGCGACCCCAGCCCGCTTCTTGCTGGCAGTTCAAGGCTCTTGTTCGCGTTGTTTGCTATCCTCTTTACGTTTGGAGTGATCGTTCGCGTCGTTGCCACTCGTCGTACCGAGGACCGCTTCACTCTCGGTCTGTTCCGTCGTATCGGACAGTTATGCGTTACAATGGGGATTGCTGGATTAGTTTTCTTTTTTTTCACCTATCAACAGATTCCATTTCTTGGTATGCGATTGTGGTTTTTGCTGTTGGGGGCTGGTTTCCTTGTTTGGCTCGGTTTTATCGTGCGTTGGGTGAAAAAAATTGTGCCAGCGGAGCGCGCCAACATGGCCGAACGGGCTATTCGTGAAAAATATCTGCCAAAGCCAAAGAAATAATATGGACGAGCGGCGAAGGTTTGGAAATCAAGGCGAAGAGGAAGCAGCTCGATTTCTTGCTTCACTCGGGTACGACATCCTTGATACGCAGTGGCGCTCGCCATTTGGAGAGATTGATCTGGTGTGTTTGGACAGAACAGAGGGCGAGGTAGTTTTTGTTGAGGTAAAGACGCGACAATCGCTGGGTAGTGGTTATCCAGAAGATTCCGTGACGCCACAGAAACTCCGACACTTGGAGGCTAGCGCCGAATGTTTTTTGGAAGAGCGCAATTGGAGCGAGCGACTTTATCGCTTTGATGTCATTGCCATCTCTACATTGCCGGGAGAGCAGTATAATTTAGTCCACCTTAAAGGCGTATGAGGTTGCGCGTCATTACGGCTTGTGGTATCCTTCCATAGACAGAACTCGTCAGGCTAGACGGGTTCAATTTGTTAAGAAGTTATTATGTCCAGTCTCATTGAACAAGCGATCCGGCAGATTTGCGACGAAAAAGGTCTTGCGTACGACGACGTGCTTAAGACAATTGAGGCCGCGCTCGCCGCCGCTTATCGTAAAGATTTTGGCGAGAAAAATCAGAACGTCGAAACGGAATTTGATCCCGAGTCTGGAAAGATTCGCGCTTTTGATGTGAAGATTGTTGTCGAAGATATCTCCGATGAAGAACTTGAGCGTCAGCATCAGGAAGAGGTAACTCGCAAAGAGGCGCTCGCGGCATTGTCGCCCGGTGCCGAAGTGCCTGCTGAATTACAGCCAAAGTCGGAGGAAGAGCAGAAGCGTTTCAATCCAAAAACAGAAATTATGCTTTTGCAGGCCCGATTGATTGATGATGAGACAGAGCTTGGTAAGGTGATTCGTATGGAGCTCGTCGTGCCGGGCGCGTTTGGTCGCATGGCCGCACAGACCGCCAAGCAGGTGGTCACGCAGAAGTTGCGTGAGGCCGAACGTGAAATTATCTTTAAGGAATTCAAGGATGAGAAGGGGCAGATTTTGAACGGCACGGTACAGCGACGCGAAGGGCATATCGTGCTCGTGGATATTGGTCGCGCGACAGGCGTGATGAGATCCGAAGACCAAGTGCCGACCGAGCGTTATAACACCGGCGATCGCATCAAAGTTCTTTTGCGCGAGGTGGAGCTTGGAGCACGCGGACCGGAGTTGCTTGTCACACGCGCCAGCGAAGAGTTTGTTCGCCGTCTGTTCGAGATGGAGATACCTGAAATTGGTGATGGAAGCGTGGTAGTCAAAGGCATTGCCCGCGAAGCCGGTTCTCGCTCGAAAGTCGCCGTATGGACGTCTGATGACGCCATTGATCCGGTTGGCGCCTGCATCGGCCAGCGTGGCACGCGCATTCAGACGATCATCGCCGAGCTTGGCGGAGAAAAAGTTGACATCATTGAGTGGAATGAAGATTCGAAGGCGTTCATTATGGCAGCACTTTCGCCGGCGAAAGTGCTTGCAGTTGAACTCAATTCAGAAGAGAAAACAGCGACGGTGAAAGTGGTGGCAGATCAACTTTCTCTTGCTATTGGTCGCGGTGGACAGAACGTGCGCCTCGCGGCAAAACTCACAGAGTGGAAAATTAATATTGCTGGTGAGGAAAAAGTCGCGGAAGAAAATATTGAGGTAACTCAAATGCAAGAGTAATTCGCTATGTCGCCTTTTTTCACGATTCTCTATCAGCCAATGTTTAACCTGCTTGTCTGGTTGTATGATGTGCTTCCGGGCAATGACATTGGATTTGCGATCATCGTTTTGACGATCATACTCAAATTTTTGCTTGCGCCACTTTCGCACAAGACACTTGTGTCGCAACGCGCAATGCAACAACTACAACCGAAGATTAAGGAACTCAAGGCGAAATACACTGACAAACAGGAACAGGCAAAGGCGATGATGGAGTTGTACAAGCAGGAGAAGGTGAATCCGCTGGCGTCGTGTTTGCCGTTAATTGTTCAACTGCCGATTCTGATTGTGCTGTATAAAGTGTTGATGGACGGATTAGGAACAGCAAATTTTGACGTGCTCTACAATTTTGTGCAAAATCCGGGTCATATAGACGGCATGTTTTTGAACACGTTTAATCTCACGACTCCGAGCATTCTGCTTGCCGTGCTTGCAGGTGCTGTGCAGTTTGTGCAGGCGAAGATGTTGCCACGTCAGAAGCCACCAAAACCAGTTGAGGGCAGTACCGGCTCAAAGGACGAAGAAATGATGGTGGCGATGAATCGTTCCATGACATATTTTATGCCTGTGCTCACTGTGCTTATTGGTGCTTCGTTGCCAGGCGGTCTGGCATTATACTGGCTTATGTCGAATCTGTTTTCCATTGGTCAACAGATGATTGTGTTCAAAGGGTATGGTCGAGTTAAGGCTCAACCAAACGGATCTTGAACGCGCGATTTTCCGAACCGTTGCTTGGTTTTCGCTTTTTGAGTTTCCAGTCACATCCTTTGAGATTTGGAAATGGCTCATTGAACCTTTGACTCCGTATCGGCTGGAACAGGTCACAGAAGTTCTTGAAACGAGCGATTGGCTTTTTCAGCGAGTCGAACGAGAAGGCGGATTTTTTATCTTGAGTAATGTGAGAGAGCTGACCGCTTTGCGTCATAGGCGCTTCATTTTTGCGAGTAGAAAATATCATTGTTTGCAACGCGCGCTTATCTATCTATCTCGCATTCCAAGTATTCGGGCGGTCATCGCCTGCAACACGTTGGCGTGGTCGAATACTAAATCGGAGAGCGACATTGATCTATTTGTGATAACGCGTGCTGGCACCTTGTGGCTGACACGGCTTCTGACGATCGCACCTTTTGCGTTGTTTGGTCGCCGTCCCGCGACTGGGGTGATTGATCCTTTCTGTTTTAGTTTTTTTGTAAGCGAGACACATCGCGATTTTTCCTCACTCCGTTTGCATAAAAGTGATTTATATCTTGCTCAATGGATTCGTTCCTGCGTTCCGTTGTTTGATCATGGTCTTTTTGAGTATTTTGTGCACGAGAATGGATGGGTGAACGGATTATTTCCGAACAGTTTCGGCGTGCGTCTTGCCTCTGCTCGGCGCGTTTATAAACCAACTAACTGTCACGCCATTGGTAAGCGCGTTGGGAGGAACATTTTTGAATCTCTCGCGCGTATCCTTCAGCGTCGCCGTCTTCCATCAGAACTTCAATCTGTGGCAAATCTCGACACTCGCGTCATCGTGACAGACGATATGCTCAAGTTTCATCCTAACGATCGGCGTGAAGAGTTTTTGCGTCGTTGGAAAGCGATATGTTTGAGCGTCTAGTCTTACTCATTCTTTTTTTGCTTCCGTGGCAGACGCGCTACATTTTTGATGATGGCGTGACTAGTATTTATACTGTTGAGTTGTTGATTTTAGTTACATTTTTCTTTGGGTTGAGGCTCCATATTCGTAAGGAACATCAAATTCCCGCGCGCTGGCTCGGTTTTGTACTTCTTGCGAGTCTCGTGTCCGTCGTCTTTGCAATAAACCGCGAGCTTTCCTTTTTTCTGTGGTTGCATTTGTTATTCGCGGCGTTGTTTTTTTTACTCCTGCTTGATCAACGTGTACAGCCGTTGAGAGTGCTTCACACTTTCTGTCTCGGTCTTTTAATTCCAATCGGGATCGGGATTTATCAGGTGTTGACTGGCGACGCGTTTTCATCGAGCTGGTTTGGTCTTGCGGAGCATGACGTAAACATGCTTGGGACATCAGTCATCGAAGGCACAGCCAGTCGTTGGTTGCGTGCGTATGGCACGTTTGATCATCCGAACGTGTTTGGCGGGTACGTCGCCACCGCGCTGTTCTGCATCTTGGCGCTTCTTTCGCGACAGTCTAGGAGACCTCGCCACTACAAAATAATTTTTCTCTCTCTGCTCTCCATTTTTTCTTTTGCTCTTGTTATTTCTTTTTCTCGCTCCGCGTGGCTCGCGTTTTTTCTTGCTCTGCTTGTCTCTGGCTCACTGCTACTCTGGAAAAATCGCGTGCGTGCTGTGGCAGGACTCCCATTTCTTTCGCTCACGTTGTTGTTGCTTGCTATATTCGTCGGCGTCTTTGCAGATCCTGTTTTTTCTCGCTTTTCGCCCGAACTTCGTCTTGAGGCCCGCTCTCTCGCAGAGCGCACGAGTGAGTATCAACAGTTTCCAGATGTGTTTCTTCAGCAACCGTTCACTGGCATAGGTGTCGGTGGTTATCCGCTCGCGCTTGAACAGCTCAATCCCGGCAAACCAGAGTGGAGTTATCAGCCAATTCACAACAGCCTGCTACTCATTCTTGTCGAAGTCGGTTTTGTTGTAGCTCTTGTCTTGTTTGCGTGGGCATGGAGTATAGATAAAATTAATTACACAGCAATTCGTCGTGGCTCGGTACGCGCGATTACAGCCATCGGTTTTGGAACCATTCTACTGGTTGTTGCCATGCTCGATCACTATTTATGGAGTTCTTGGAGTGGCCTTGCTCTTCTTGCCTTTTCTATGGCAATGACACTACGGCTTTCTGATGATCACACACACTCTTGACTACGCGGGTGTTTTACGATATAACCGTCTCGTCCTTGGAGGCACCATGAAAACCAAAGTGGACGTCTTTCGTATCTTCATCCGCCACAACGCTTCTTCGGTAATCACGGAACTCGCGGAACGATTCACTCGTGTCCGTGAAGAGATCTACACTGACAGCGCTGGCGAGTCGTGCAAACTGCTGGAGCGTGTTTTTGCCCGTATGAGTCACGACATGAGGGGCGTGAAGGTAGTGCCGTGTGCTGGTCTCTTCGACAAGGACTTCCTTCCGCTCGTCGTCTACGCGGGGTCGGATAAAATCCGAATCGCAATGACGTCATCCTGCGAGGTGGCCGACATCCTCCTCTGCATCCATCATCAATGATCATTCTTTTCGATCTAACCACGACACGAGGCACTCCCTCGTGTCTTGTCGTTTTTCTACCCTTGGGGTCTGTCGCCAAATGTCATTTTGACTACAACCTCATCTGTCCGGCCATAATCGCTTCAAAACTTTTTGGCTTAACTATAGTTAAACCGCAAAGTTTATTCAGCAATTCTGTCTCGAACATCTGAAGTTTCGTATCAAAAGCACATTTGGCGACAGACCCCCTTGACGAACTATGCTTAATTATGTCTAAATAGGGTACCTAACTCATTATTTTATAGTTATGTTGAAACCGCTAGGTGATCATGTAATTGTCCGTGGTCTTTCCAAAGAAGAGGTGACAAAATCGGGGATTATTTTGCCTGATACCGTTGATAAGGAACGTCAGGAGCGCGGTGAGGTGATCGCTGTTGGTCCGGGCAAGGTGCTTGATAATGGCTCACGCTCTAGCATGGAGGTGAAGATCGGGGATAAGGTCGTGTTTAAGAAATATGCGCCTGATGAAATCAAAGTTGACGACCAAGAATATCTCGTGATTCGCATGGACGATGTCGTCGCAATTATCGAGTAGCTCCGGACTCTACGACTTAATGATTATTCCTTATGGCAAAACAATTAATTTTCAACGAGGAGGCAAGACACAAATTAAAGAGCGGTGTCGACAAGCTGGCAAACGCGGTGCGCGCCACTTTGGGGCCAAAGGGCCGTAACGTAATTTTGGATCGAGGATTTGGTTCGCCGATTGTTACAAAAGATGGTGTGACCGTTGCAAAAGAGATTGAGCTTGAAGACAAGTTTGAAAATCTTGGCGCCGAGCTCGTGAAAGAAGTTGCGAGCAAGACAAATGATATTGCTGGAGACGGTACGACCACCGCGATCGTGCTTGCTCAAGCGATCGTGACAGAAGGACTTCGTAACGTCACGGCAGGTACGAGTGCGCAAGTGATTCGTCGCGGTATCGAGAAAGGCACTGCCGCTATGGTCGCCGTGCTCAAGGAAAAAATTGCCAAACCGATCAGTGACGGCGACATTGAGCAGATCGCTTCGATTTCGGCGAACGATGTCGAGATCGGCAAGATGATCGCATCGGCTATGGGTAAGGTCGGCAAGGACGGCGTCATCACTGTTGAAGAGTCGCAGAGTTTAGGAATGGAGGTTGAGGTCGTTGAAGGGATGCAATTTGACAAGGGGTATGTCAGTGCGTACATGGTCACGAACGCCGAACGTATGGAGGCGGTGTACGAGAACGTTGACATCCTTATCACTGATCGAAAAATTAGCTCAATCAAGGACATCTTGCCTCTGCTTGAGAAACTTGCGCAGACTGGGAAGAAAGAGCTTATGATCATTGCGGAGGATCTTGATGGCGAGGCTCTCGCGACGCTTGTGGTGAACAAGTTGCGTGGCGCATTTTCCGCGCTCGCGGTGAAAGCTCCGGCATTCGGCGATCGTCGCAAGGCGATGCTTGAGGATATTGCGATTTTGACCGGCGGAAAAGTGATTAGTGAGGAAGTGGGCCTCAAGCTCGAGAATGTTGATGTCGCAGATCTTGGCCATGCGCGAAAAGTTGTTGCTACAAAAGATGTTACGACGATTGTGGAAGGAGCCGGCAATATGCAGGCGATCGCGGATCGTGTTGCGCAGATTAAGAACATGATTGATCAGACGGATTCGGATTTTGAGATCGAGAAGTTGCGCGAACGTATGTCTAAACTTTCAGGAGGCGTTGGTGTGATAAAAGTAGGAGCCGCAACGGAAGTGGAGATGAAAGAGAAGAAGCAACGCGTTGAAGATGCTGTTGCGGCAACAAAAGCGGCGGTTGAGGAAGGGATCGTTCCTGGCGGAGGTGTCGCGTTGTTGCGCGCGAGTCTCGTGTTGGACGATCTCACGGTGGAACCAGGCGAAGAGATCGGCATTGGAATCCTCAAGCGCGCTGTGGAGGCTCCGTTGTACTTTATTGCGGAGAACGCTGGAGTTGATGGCGCGGTGATCGTCTCAAAAGTAAAAGAGGGATCAGGGAACTTCGGCTACAACGCCGAGCTCGACCGTTATGAAGATTTGGTCGTTTCCGGCATCATTGATCCGGCAAAAGTTACGCGTTCGGCTCTGCAAAATGCCGTATCTATCGCTGTCATGATCCTTTCGACCGAGGTCGCGGTGACCGACTTGCCAAAGAAAGAAGAGAAGGATGATCGCGGGCATGGCGGTGGTGGCATGGGAATGTATTAGATGCTATCCTAAAGGCGGGGTTTCCCCCGCCTTTTGCTTATGCAACCACAAAAATTTCACGACCCAGACATTCGATACAACCGCATCATTGCCGCCGTCGGCTATCTGTTTATTCTCTGTCTATTACCACTAACGATGCGTAAAGACTCTAAATTCGCCCAATTTCACGGCAAGCAAGGCCTTGTGCTCACCATCGCCTCGGTACTTTTGTGGTTTGCGAGCTTCATTCTCGGCCTCATTCCAATCCTCGGCTGGTTGGTGATGTTGATTTTATGGATTACGCTACTTATTCTG
This sequence comes from Patescibacteria group bacterium, assembly GCA_038065815.1. Taxonomy (GTDB): domain Bacteria; phylum Patescibacteriota; class Patescibacteriia; order UBA9934; family CAMTUG01; genus JBBTQF01. Next base: position 39,865 of record JBBTQF010000012.1, on the reverse strand, counting down.
GCGATCCTCGGTATTATGAACGCCCTTGCAGGCAAGTATTGGGAAATGCCGTTCTTTGGAAAGTATGCTCGAGAGATTAAGCTCTAATACCTTAACGACACTCCAACATCGCCTCCACCAAACGTGGGGGTTGCTTTGACCTTCCAAAGAAAAAGGCCGAGCTCATAGAGCTCGAAGCGACAATGGCGATGGCGGATTTTTGGGTAGATACGCGCAGGGCTGCGGATGTGAGTCAGCAGACTGCGGATCTTCGTCGTGAGATTGAGACATGGGAGACGCTTCATAAGGAGCTCGAAGAGCTCATGGAGCTAGAACGATTGGACGATTCGAGTCTCAAAGAAGAGATTGAAGGAAAAACGCGCGATCTTGTAGAACGATTCTCTAGGCTTGAGTTTCAAACATTATTTTCTGGTGAGCATGATCCGAGTAACGCGATTATCGCGATTCATGCTGGTAGTGGCGGAACAGAGGCAAACGATTGGACAGAAATGCTCCTACGTATGTACATGCGTTACGTGGAGCGAAAAGGGATGCGTATTGATGTGCTTTCTGAATCACGCGGGGAGGAGGCGGGGATCAAGAGTGTGATGCTACGAGTCGTTGGACGTTATGCCTTTGGTTATTTAAAATCAGAGGCTGGTGTGCATCGGCTTGTGCGCATTTCGCCTTTCGATGCAGAGAAGATGCGTCATACTACTTTTGCGCTTGTCGAGGTTCTGCCAGAGTTTGAAAATCTTAAAGAGATGGAGATTGATCCGAAGGATTTGCGCATTGATACATTTCTCGCTGGCGGACATGGAGGGCAGAGCGTGCAGACGACGTATTCAGCCGTGCGTGTTGTGCACATTCCAACCGGTATCACGGTGAGTTGCCAGAACGAGCGTTCGCAGTTGCAAAATAAGGAGACAGCGCTCAAGGTGCTCAAATCCAAACTGCATCAGTTGGCGCTTCAGGAACAACGAAAAGAGAAACAGGCGTTGCGCGGAGAGTACACCAGCGCGGAGTGGGGAAATCAAGCGCGATCGTATGTATTGCATCCTTACAAACTCGTGAAGGATCATCGTACAGATTTCGAGACAGCAGATGCGCAAGCCGTGCTCAATGGTGAGCTCGATGGATTTGTGGAGGCGTATCTGCGCTGGAGCGTAAAAAAATTATAATATGGCAATGTATAAAAAAGCATTGGTGACCGGTGGCGCGGGATTTATCGGCTCACACCTTGTTGACGCGCTAATTCGGCGTCGTATCAAAGTAGTGGTGCTCGATGATTTATCGTACGGCAAAAAAGCGTTTGTGAATCCGAACGCGGAGTTTATTCAGATGTCAATAACAAGTCCGAAGCTCACTGCTGTCGTGAAGAAAATTCAGCCGGACATTATTTTCCATTATGCCGCGCTCAAAAATGTGCGCGAATCGCTTAAGAATCCAATTTATGACGCCGAGGTCAATGTGCTCGGGACGCTCGCCCTTATTGAAGCAGGACAAAAAGCCGGCGTGAAAAAATTTGTCTTCGCCTCAACTGGCGGGGCAATGTACGCGGATTCACACAAACACAAAGCCCCGTGGTCTGAAGAAGTTGTTGATGAGCCTGTCTCGCCATACGGCGTTGCAAAACGCGCCGGAGAACTCTATTTCAATTTTAGTCGCGAGGTTTATGGTATTCCATTTGTGGCGTTGCGTTACGCGAACGTTTATGGACCACGACAGGATGGCGGTGGGGAAGGAGGGGTTGTCTCGATTTTTGCCCAGGCTATGTTGACGGGGAAGCCTGCTAAGATTTTTGGCTCTGGAAAACAGACGCGCGATTTTGTCTACGTTGAGGATTGCGTGCGAGCGGCTGTGTTGGCGATGGATAAATCCTTGAGCGGGATTTTTAACATTGGTACCGGCAAAGAGACGGACGTCAACGTGCTATTTCGTAAACTCAAAAAGATGACCGCGAGTGAAGCTCTTGAAAAGCATATGGCGGCCAATCCAGGCGAGATCATGCGCTCGGTGCTCGATGTGCGTTTGGCTCGAAAAGTTCTTGGTTGGGCAGCGAAAGTGCCACTTGACGAAGGACTGAAGAGAACGGTGGAGTGGCTTCGTATGTATGAAAATAAAAAGTGCAGTTAGAGTTTTGAAATCTGGGGGAGTCGTTGTTTTTCCAACCGAGACGAGCTATGGGATTGGTTGTGACGCGACGAATGCCAAAGCGGTGCGCCGTGTTTTTGAGATGAAAGGGCGCTCAAATAAGAAGGGGACACCGCTCATTGTGAGCTCGCTGGCGATGGCGAGACGCTATGCCGTGTTTTCGCCAACCGCGCTCGCGCTTGCAAAAAAGCATTGGCCTGGGCCGTTGACGCTCGTGCTTCCAATAGGCGAGACTAAATTAGTGCGATTACCACTTGCGAAGAGTGTCTTGCAGGACAGTACTGTGGCTTTACGTGTCTCGAGCGATCCCACAGCTAGAGCTCTCGCGCGAGGGTTAGGCCGACCTATCATCGCGACCTCGGCGAATCGTTCTGGTGAACCTCCAGCATTTCGTATTCTAGACCTCCCACGATTCGGGTTGTCTTCCGATGACGGTGGCCGTCATCGGGAGACGGCCCGAATTTACATCCTTAATGCAGGCACGCTTCCAAAACGCAAGCCGTCAACCCTTGCTCGGGTTATTGGTGATTGTGTGGAGGTGTTGCGTCGAGGATCAATAAAAATATAGAGCGTATGTTTGCAAAAAAATCTTTTGGTCAGCATTTTTTGCATGATAAAAGCGTGATAAAAAAAATTATCACGGCGGCTGAAATCACTCCACGAGAGACAATTCTCGAGATCGGCCCGGGTCACGGCATCCTCACCCAAGCTCTTGTTGATGCTGGAGCCAGCGTCATTGCTATTGAAGCCGACAGGGATTTAATCCCTGATCTCAAAGAAAAATTTGGCAATCGCGCTCATCTCCTTTTTGGTGATGTTTTGAAATTTTCTACGGCCAAGTTGCTCAATTACCCAATTATCAAATTACCAAATTATAAACTCGTCTCAAATCTTCCCTACAACATCGCCTCTGCCGTGCTGGAAAAGTTTCTCGCGGACGAACATTCTCCGACTCGCATGGTCGTGATGGTTCAGCGCGAAGTCGCGGACAGAATCCTCGCCAAACCTGGTGATATGAGTGTGCTTTCCGTGGCTTGTCAGTTGTATGCGGACGTGAAGCGCGTATGTAACGTTTTTCCGGGCGCGTTTCATCCAATGCCAAAAGTGGATTCAACCGTGGTGCAGTTGGATAGGTCATTAAGAATGGATAAGAGATCTGTGACAAATAGGAACAATGTAGAGCAAGTGATACAGCTTGCAAAGCTCGGCTTTGTATCGCGACGCAAGCAGTTGCAAGGCAATTTGGGGAAAAAATATGGTACAGAGCGTGTGAAAATGACTCTTTGTGATATCGGATTGAACGACAAAGCTCGTGCGCAAGAGCTTTCTGTTGATCAATGGATAGAGCTTTGGGAGCGACTCGTAGATAGCAGACTCTCCATATGAGAGATGTTATCCCCCGTAATCCTTTTCACCATCTACTGTCTACTGTCTATTTTTGTTATAATAATTGCGACTGATTTATGCAAAATCAGCCGGTTATTCCGAGTGAACCTCGCTCGCCATTTTCTGGTCCAGAAAGGGCGGCTTTGTTGTTGCTTATCATTGCGGGCATCGGAGGCATCACACTAGGCACGCGCTACATTGGAAAAAATTTATCACTGCCTTTCCAGCTGACGCTGACAGATGACGAATCGTTTGTTGTACAGCAAGAAGAGGCAGAGAAGAATGCAATGAAGGTGCGCGATACGGACAGTGATGGACTCAACGATTATGATGAGCAGGAAGTCTACGGCACCTCGCCGTATCTCTCTGACTCTGACTCTGACGGTTATGACGATGCGCAGGAGCTCAATTCTGGAAACGATCCAAACTGTCCGATTGACAGTGAATGTTCCAGAACCAACGAGATCTCCGTTGATATCGGTGAAGAAGTTGCCTCCTCGATTGAAGCGCCAGAGGACAACTCCGCCTTTCTTCAGCAACTCATCGAGTCCGGAAGCGACCCAGCTAGCGTTCAAGCGCTTATTGAGAACATGGATCCAGCGTCATTGCGCGAATTGCTCTCACAAAATGGGGTGACGTCTGATATGTTGGCGAACTATAGTGATGATGAGCTTATTGAATTGTATAACCAAGTCCTTGCCGAGTATGTTGCCTCACAAGATTCGAATTAAACTTGTTTTTTTGGGACTGCTCGTGTCCTTTTCTTTTCTTTTTGTTGGGACACCAATGAAGGTATTTGCGGTGGCGCCGGGGATAACGACGATTATTGTGGAGGACATACCGGGGGTAATTAAAGAGGTAGAGGTAGAGGCATACAAAAAACCGTTTCAGGTCGCTTTTGGCATGATCATCTGGAATCTTTTGCAGTATTCTCTTAACCGCGTTTCGTATGAATTTGCCGTGCGTCTTGCCACTGGGGCAGCCGGAGGGGAACCGCTTTTAGAGTTGCGCTCGCTCGAGGATTTTAGCAACTCAATTGTGTACGACATCGTTGGGGAGGCCATTGCCGCATTGAGCGAGGGGGCTAATATTGCTGGATTGCATTTTGATCTGTGCGCTCCTTCCGCGCTTGGTAGAATCAACCTTCAGCTCGGTTTGAGTCAAGTATTTAAGCCGAAACCGAGGTGTGATTTTCAGAAGGCCTTGACCAACTGGACAAATGCGTATACGGGGATCGTGAATGAATATAATGCGTTTGACGAGGATCCGACTAAATACGTTCTTGGATATTTTGCTGATGCGATTAATCCGCGCGAGACAGAATTGACTGCCTCAATGACCATCTACAGTCAAGTGTTTGAGAATGTTAATAAAAAGGAAAAAGTTAAGCTTGCCGAGCTTTTAGCAAAGCAGGGATATAAGGATGTTGCGGATTTTATTTCTGGAAATATTAAAACCCCTGCGACAGTCATTGCTCTTGAGTCTGGGAAAAAACAGCTTTATCTTGATCCGAAGGAAAATGCCAAAGATTATTGGGCTCTACTCGTCAACAATCCTGAAATTTGGCAGAATTTAGGCTTATCGGCCTTAAGTGTCTTTGCCAACACATTCGTGAGTACATTTCTCGATAATGTGTTTACTGGACTATACGACGTGACAGTGGACAGCGTGTCCGATTCATTTGATGTCGGCTCGGTTGGTACACGCGGTGGAGTTGAAGGCGCGGAAGATTTTTACAAAACGATTTATACGACAACACCTATCAGCCTTGATACGTATAACGCCGTGAGTGAGTTTATTTTGTGTCCAACCACCAACGCTATCAGCTTGAATAACTGTACGATGGACGACAGTTTTGCAACGGCTGTCGGAAGCGCTGACGCAGGCAGTCCTTTCACTGTGCAGGAAGCGATTGAAGAAGGCTACATCAACGGAGACCGGCCACTCATTTCGAGCAGTGATTCGCGCAATCTGGACCGCGATTGTTACTCTTACGGCTACTGTTACAGCAACCTCGTGAAACTGCGTAAGGCGCGTATCATTCCGATAGGTTGGGAGATAGCCGCAGATCTCCAAAGTAGCGACCCTGATACACTGCAGGACGTTGTCTCTGCGTTTGATAACTGCAATGCGGACGGCGAACGCGATACCGAATATCCTTATTGCCATCTCATTGATCCAAACTGGGTGCTGAAATATCCTTCAACACAATGTGAGGCTCAAGTGGCCGGCCAGCTCGTTTCCATTAGCGGAGCAGATCGTCAAGACGAATGTGTTGACGCGCCAAGCTGTATTCAGGAAGACGCGAGTGGGGCATGTGTTGGAGGGTATGGTTATTGCACGCAAGAGAAGAACGTATATCAGTTCCGTGGGCAAGATTGTCCGGAGCAGTATGGAACGTGTTTAAGTTTTACTAGCGAAGATGGCGATGATTCGGATTTGCTGTTTAATACCGTTGATGAGTCAGTGTGCGATAGTAATAACGCCGGCTGTCTGTGGTATGAAACGACCAAAGAAGAGGATAGTGATGGCGTGTTTGATTGGCCGACGATCACTGATGTTCCGACAGATGACGACGCAGAGTTTACATACGCGGAGCGTGTCTATTTCAACAGTGAAGTAGAAGATTGCGACAGCTCGGATGCTGGTTGCCGTCGTTTTGTCATTGACGATGATGACACCGAGCTTAACCTCATCATCAATCCAAGTTTTGAGGATGATGATAACAGCGATGATCAACCGGATTTCTGGCTTTCAACCGGCACGCCGGGCTACGATATCAGTGGCGACTATTCGATTTCTGGCGACTCGGCCGTGAATCCCGGGTCTGGCAACTTTATCTACCAGCGCAACATCTCGATCCAAGCCTCGATGTTTTATACGCTTTCGTTTTATGCGGCCCAACCGAGCTCAAGTGACAGTAATGAGCTCACTGTCTATCTGGTGACAGACTCAAGCGATGGTTCTGAAGAAGTTAATCTGATCGGCACAAGTTATGACAGTGATAATTGCGAGCTTGTAAGTCTTGATGGGAATGCTAAACCAGAATCTTTGCAGATGTCGGTCACGCCTGACTCTGATGAGTATGAACGCTTCACCTGTACATTCACCTCGCCAACACTTGACGATCCTACGATTGGCGTGCGCGTAGCCTCCCTTGATTTTGGAGGTGACTTGCTCGTGGATGCGGTACAACTTGAAGCAGATGAGGATGTTGACAACTTCCGTGAGGGTTACGGAAGTGCTATTGATGATTTACAGCTTGTTTATTATAAACTCCCGCCATCGTATCTTGGTTGTGAAGGTTCTGCTGACGATCCGGAGGAGTGCGATAGTTATTCGCAGATGTGTACGGCGCAAGATGCTGGTTGTCTGCTTTATACTCCAGTGAACGGCAATCCATCGGTGCCTGGAATCACAGGCGATCTTGATGAATGTCCGTCCGAGTGCGTGGGCTATGACACTTACAAGCAGGAGCCGACGCTTTACGAACCTGACGGCGAATTTCCGGTGTATTTTATTTCGGATACTGCCATCTCGTGCAGTGAGCAGTACGTTGGTTGTGATGAGTTTACTAATCTGTCGGATGAAAGTCAGGAGTACTACACTTATTTGCGCGCCTGCGTGACAGGCAGTCAGACTACGAATGAAGCGGTTTACTATACGTGGGAAGGATCGGATTTGGAAGGCTTCAAACTGCAGTCATGGAATTTGCTCAAGAGTGATTTGGATGGTGCGCCGTGTACGAGTTGGGAAACGAAGAGTGATGGCATATATTGCTCTGACGTGGACGCGGACAGCGACGGCTCGGCGGATACGGATTCTGCCTGCGACGAGCATGATGACATTTTTGATGAGCCAGACTGCCGTGAGTTCTACGATGAAGGTGGAGACATCTCTTATCGTCGTTTTGACGATACTGTGAGCGTTACTGATTCTTGTATAGCTTATCGTAAAACCGAGATTTCTGGCGTAGACTCAAGCGAGCGCGAAATAAGTTGTGAATCGGCACGCGGGTACTTCGACTCCACAACTGGCAATTGCCGTTTTTACGGATATACGGATGAGTCTGATTCCTGTCCGAGTTCGCAAAACGGTTGTCGTGAATACACTGGTGGTGCCGGTCGTAACTCTTCAATTGTCTACGATGATGACGTCGAAGACGAAGATATTGATGAGTACGATTTGGACGGAGCCACGGCCGAAGTGAGCAACGAGTCTGTTGCAACAGATGGCCGTTCGATTCACATTGTGACGACCATTGCTGGCGGTGCGTTGTTCACTGCTTACATTGATTACGGTTCAACTTGTGTAACAGAGGACGGCTGTGAAGCCTCGGACAGCACACTTGGGTTTGAGTGCACGGTTGAAAAGGACGAGGATGATTGTGGAACGCTCGCTGATGCGCTCGCCGAAGATAAGGTGTATGTGCTCAACTTTTGGGCAAAAGCATCGGACAACAGCACCAGCATTACACCAAAGTTTGTTTACGACGGTGGCAGTGGGACAGTGCAGGCGTTTGAGAGTGTTGATCTCTCAACCAACTGGGAAGAGTTCACAGTCGGCCCGCTCGACACCACGGATACGGATTTTGACGAGACGGCCGTGCTTGCCTTTGCTGGCGACGCGTCCGGTGATGATTTCTACATTGACAATATCACTCTGCGCCAGACCGAGGAGAATATTACAGTCATTAGGGACTCATGGGTGACGCCGTCTACGTGCGACGAGACCGCAGATGGCGCGGAATCTCCGCTGTATTATCTTGGCTGTCAGGAATACACGGACTCCAATGGAGATATTGCTGATTTGAAATCGTTCACCAGACTCTGCTCGGAAGAGTTGGTGGGGTGCGCGGGGTTCTTTGATACGCAAGCTTCGGAGTCGGCTTATGGTGTCTCCTATAACGTGCGTTGTGACAACGCGGACGATGACGGCGATGGCGTACCAGATCAGGCGAGCTCGTCAGTGGTTTGTGAGATTGAAGGGGAGACCGTTTGTACGATTACGGCCGGCTCAAAGGATTGTTTATTTGATTGGGAGGGCGGGGAGCCTCGTGATGAAGACGGTAATCCGCTTGCGCCAGACGACGCCGATATGAGCATCGTTTTTGGTCCGGAGACGCAAGTGGTGAATGCAGATGAGAAAGTATACTTTGTCGCGAATAGCGAGTTTGAATGTGAGAGTTCGGTTATGGGTTGTGTGGAGACTGGTGCGCCGACGTTCAGTATGGATCAGACAGTTGTGGCGTCGTGGGAGTCAACTTATCTGCTCAACCAGCCTGATGAGTATGATGATCAACTCTGTCAGGCCGAAGCGTTGTTTTGCGAGGCGTGGGATACGACTGACGGCTCAACGTATTTTTTCAAAAATCCAAACGACAAAACTTGTGAGTATAAAACGAGCGTGAGCTTGAACGGCACGTCTTATTCCGGCTGGTTCCGTACGGGCACGTCAGAGTTCTGTTATGGGACCGGCACTTGCACCGTGTCAGGTGCCGACTGTGAGACGGACTCGGATTGCACAAGTTCAACTGATGAGGAAACTGATGAGTGTGAAATTGATACAGGCACTTATCTTTCCGGCGGTACAGCAAGCAGTATTTGGCGGAATGGCGACAGCGCTTACGATGGCTGGGGTGGGACATGCTCTGCACAGTATGATTTCTGTACCGAGTTTATTGACCCAGCCGACACCGGCGATGAACTCTACGGGCAGGACGAAGGCGAGTCGTATTTCTTCATCAATGATGAGCTCCTCGATGATTCCAATCTCTCGACTTCTAAACAGTGCAACGGCATGGTGAGTCAGAAGCGTGGCTGTGTGCTCTTTAACGACATCGTTCAAGGCGAGCTCACATATAATGCCAGCGCAAGCTACATTCGCAGTGTGCACGCGCCAAAGTTTGACGCTGGTGCGGATAGTTATGATTTGGTTGATCCGCTCTCCTGTCCAGATGACGGCGAGGTTGTGCTGGCGGACGGAACTGAAGTGGATTTGTGTACGCAACGTTGCGGTTATGATACGGCGCTACTGCACCCATACGATAATAATACTGGAACAACGTACACCGGTTCGTGTCTGATTGATGCGGATTGTCCTGATGTTGAGAGCGATGGCGGTGATTTGGTTTCTGGTTCATGCGAGTCCGACGCGACGGCGCTTGAGGATGACACGAACATGGTGCAGAAGGTAAATCTTGATCGCGCTTGCGCCGAATGGCTTGCATGCGACTCGACACGAACGGTTTGGGACACGTCCACGAATTCATACGAAATTAGCTGTGACAGCGTGGACGCATGTAACGAGTATTCGGCTTTTTCGGACTCGAGTTTCTGCTCAAGCTGGTCGCAGGATAAGACGCCGGACATTCTGACCGCTGACCTTTATTCATCGCGTGATGTTGGTTGGTACGGTTATGAGTACGCCGGCTACTCAATTCCAAACCAGATTCCGGCGCAGTTTCTTTCGCAAGTCAACATCAATCCGTCGAAATGGTGCGTAAACGGAGCTACTGATGAGATATACGAACCGTATGAGGACGGAAGTTATTTGAGTTGCGACACAACGGAAGGAGAGGAGGAGTGTGGAGATATTGGAGCCGCTTATTCATGTCAATCTGCAGGTGAAGATTATCGTCTTGTGTACTATGCTGGCGCGTGTGACGGCACGGAGGACGGCGAGTCCTGCTCTATTGGTTTTTGTAGCGACACGGGTTCCGCGTGTGGCAGTGATGATGAGTGTGACAGTAGTGAGTTCTGCGCGACAGGTTATTGTGCGTATGAGCCATCAAGCAGTGTTAAGTGCGTGACAGACGTAGATTGTTCAGGCCAGACAAGCGCCACGTCATGCATTGACGGGGTCTGTCAAAATCTGACGAGCACAGCGTGTGAAGGCGACACTCTAAAGTGTTCTGGCATTGGCACGGCTTCGTGCGTTCAGTCAGCCTCAACGCAGACAGGTGCCTGTTATAACGACAAGTGCTTGCTCGATCCAAAGGATGATGATGGTAGCGGTGAAGCCGAGACATTTGAGCCGGCAGAAGGAGAAGAGCTCGACTGCCGTGGGTGGCCGGAGGCTAACGCGCCGTTTGGAAATAGCGTGGTGGAGACGTGGGCGAATTCTGCTCTGGGCCCGAAGGAACGTACGGATACGAATACGAAGAGCAGTGATTCTGCGATTGGTATTGATTCGGAAGACCCTACGGTAAACTCCTCAAAAGCCTACGAGCGAAAGTCCACGTTTGAGCGCGTAACATTGTGCGTCGCAGGCGAGGAGTGTGATTGTTCGTATGACAAAGTGAGCTATGGTTCGCTTACGCGTTATTATGACGAAGGCGCGGAAAATGCGGCCAGTCGCGTGTGCAGTGGCGGAACGTATGACGGCGCTGTTTGCATAGACAGCGCGGTTGACAACACGATTTACAATGTCATGGATACCACCTGTGAAGAAGCGGGAGGATCATGCCAATTTATTACTGGCCAACAGGCTCTTGTGGGTTGGCAAGGGTACTGTCTTGAACGCGACGCACGCACGCAAGTCAATGGGGACTCTAACAGTGATGCCTGCCTAACTTGGTTGCCTCTTGATCAACTTTCAGGCGCAAGCGACATCTATGGTAAGTATGAGGAGGCGGGGTATCCGCTGACGAATACGTACTATTGCGGAGAAAGTGATTATTATGTTGATGTCCCGGTTTCAGATTTTAGTATTGAGGAAACGAGTGGCACGAGTGGTATTGCATGTGCGGAGCATGAATCATCGCATGATTGCTGGTCTCTAGAGGAGAACGACGACGGCGATAGAGTTTTCTCTTGGAAAGATCTTTTGCGCGGTGACGGTAACGCGGTCTGCCCGAAAGGTGATTACGCCGTTCTCGGGCGCTGTATCTATACCGATGCCGATCCCGATACCGGTGATACGGACAGCGCGGAAGATGGTGACAACTATTTTGCCGAATGTCAAAATGACAGAGGAGCAACGTCAGATTATAACGATCATCCGTATATTTGTGTCCCGGGAGATCCGGAACAGCTCGGTGGAGAAGATGATGATGACGTTAGGGATTTATATAATGAAACCGCCACACGCGGATATGTTCCGTTTCACACGGATAAAGAGAGTGATTATTTTGGTGAGCCGTGTTATGATCCGCAGGCGCTGGAAGACATGGGAATCTTGGACGATATTGACGGCGGTGAGGGTGTTTATGCGTTAAAAAAGAGTGATGTTGATTATGAAGCTGGGTATTTCAGCCCATTAAGTTCCGATGGAAATCGTGTTTACAAGATGATGTCCGGTACGGATGAATTTGCTAATCTGCTTGAGTATTATGCGGATTGCAAGATCATGGGATTTGATTATGCGGCTATGGAAGCCGGGGGAACCGATGCAATTTTTGATGTAAATTTCGATTCTTATTTTAACAATTGCCCAACGTGGTCATGGACTACGTGTCCAAAATATTGGTCGGGTTTGTATTTTGATCAAGGGGTATATCCAGCCTGTACCACGCTTGTAAATGTTGCGTCTACGGAAGGGAATCGTGCGTGGACGAATCGTTTGTTGTATGAGACATATCAGATCAGCGCTGTGGACGATAGATTCGAGTATACAAATAAAACAGCCCGCGCTCCGTTCGGCGCGGCATGGTCTCCAGATGAGCTGAATGAGACAGACTGGAATGATCCCGCTCCAGCTCGCATATTGTCCTGTGTGGTGAGTGAGTCTGGCACAGCAAGTTACCTTACAGAGGCTGATGGGACATGCGACTCTTCTTCATATTATGGTTTTGCACCTTATTACGAAGATGGGCTGGGTGACTCAAGCGACCCGGAGGCTCGTGCATATAATATGTATGATAGTGCAGTAATAAATTTAAATGACTTTTTGACTGGCATAAGCCAAATCTTTGCCAAAACTTTGACGCTTTTCTCATGGGATAAGGATGGTGGAGATGGAACGGGGGGTTATGGAGATGGAGTTGAGATATCAAGCTCTAACACCAGTTCTAGCGGTTCTGCAGATTTGTCGCCGGCCGATCATTATTCTGACGTAACAGCAACTGGCGATAGCTACCAAGATGAGACGACCCCATCCGCCCCCATCGTCCGTTCCATCGGCTCCACTTGTGTAGACGACCTCTGCCAAGAAGGCTCCAACGACTCTTTCTCTATCAATGGCTATGATGATGAGAATCTCACAGGAACAAGTGGGCAGTTCCTAGCTGACATCAAGTTCTACGTGGAGGCTAACGCCAACCAGATGCCGATTCGCCGTATGATCATTGACTGGCAAGATGAAGATGACGGATCGGATCAGTTTGGCAGTACAAGCAGTAACAACTATTACAAGAATGCTCGAGGGTTGGATGAATACAATGAAGAGTTTTGTGGTGAGAGTCCGGAGAATTGGGGCGAAGAGGCAGACGCCTGTACATCCGCTTACTACAATTATTCCCATGTCTATACCTGCACGGAGAGTTTCGTAGTAACACTTGAGACTTGCGACAATCTAGATGAAGACGGTGATGGTCTGCCAGACTCAACCCCATGTGCTGACGGCACCGCCTGCGTCTACCGCCCTCGCATTCACGTGCGTGATAATTGGGGGTGGTGTACGGGGGAGTGTCCGGATACGGAAACCAATCCTGGTAATGGGGATAGTTGCTATGGATCTATGGAAGATATGGATACGAGTAGTGCGGATAATGAATGTGAACTTGAACGACCAGACGGTAATATGGATTTTGATTCGTTTGCCGAGGACGATCCGTGGGTATATTACGAAGGGGTAATCCGAGTGGAGCCGTAGATCGAAAGCAGATAGGCGGGGTTACCATGCCCCGCCTATGTCTTTAGACGCGAAACCGCTCCAAGGTGAACCTTGGAGCGGTGGGTGAAGCGCGATTGAGATGTCGTTGAAGGTGCGCTCGGTAGGCCTGACTACTGCTTGTCGCAGATCATCTGGCCGAGCAGGTTGCCTGTGTCGCCGTATGCGTTGAGGTCGAGCATCTTGCCGTCCTGCGACATGAACCCGTCGTTGTCTTCCGAAGTGAAGTGGTATCCGTCCGTCTTCACGTCTTCGTCCATCGTCGTGTTCGCGGTGCAGGAGCTCATCTCGAACTCTTCGTCGTCGGCGCCTTCGGGCCGTTCGGGGTTGTAGCAGTTCCACGTGCCGGTGAGGTCCACGCAGGGCTTGAGCTGCACCGCGGCGCTGTTGACGTCCACCAGATCGCTCACCCAGTGCACGCCGTAGCTGTCCGTGTGGTCGACCCGCGCCCAGGATTCGTCGAGCACGATCATGTCGGTGTAGACCGTCTGTGCGTTCCACAGGACATCGTCGTCCGTGTCGTCGCCATCGAGCACGTTGAAGCCGATTCCGTCGGTCTCCACTACGCTGACGACAATCTCTTCGTCGACGCGCTGCGCGTAGGTGACCGTGGACGTGAACGTGACTTCCGTCTCGTCCGCATCCGCGTCGGCGTCGGTGTCCGCGTCGGACGGGTTGGTATCGCCCGGGTTCTCCGAGCCGTTGATGGGGCCCTGGCATCCGAAGATCAGCAGGGCGAGGAGCAGGTTGCTCATGACTCACCTCTTTCCGGAAGGTTTCCGGAAGATTGATGCTGTGGAGGCCAGCATTGGTTGATTGCCTCGATTTGAACGTACCATATTTCATCAAATAAATCAATCCCCCTTCGTCAATAGCAGTTTATCCACAGGGATGGGGTCGGTGGGATGAGAATGATGGGGTCAGGTCTGTGATGTGTGATACCATACATTAATGCGCCCTCTACGCATCGAATTTCCAGGTGCTTTTTATCACATCACTACTCGCGGCAACGCAAGGAGTTCAATTTTTCTTTCCGATCAAGATCGCGAACAGTTTCTTTTCATTTTTTCGTCAGTACTGAAAAAGTTTAATTGGCGTTGCTACAGTTATTGTTTGATGGGCAATCACTATCATTTTGTTATTGAGACGATCGATCCCACGTTGTCCAAAGGAATGCAAAATCTTAACGCGACTTACACGCAATGGTACAACGCCAAACACAAACACGTCGGCCACTTATTTCAAGGGCGATTTAAGGCTTTTTTGGTTGAGGAGCAGGAATATCTTCTCGAGGTTATTCGTTATGTGGTGCTTAATCCTGTGCGGGCAAAAATGGTTGATGACCCGTCGGATTATCAATGGAGCAGCTATCGAGCCTTGGCTGGTCTGGAGGTGGCGCCAGATTGGTTGGCGAAGAAGGATGCATTGGGACATTTTAGCAATCGTAAACAAGGCAGGGAGAAAGCATATCGAAGTTTTATTCAAGACGGCATCGGGCGTACGTCGCCTTTTGATGCTGTTGGCAAGGGTGGAATTTTAGGATCGGAGCAGTTCATTCATGAAGTGCGCGATCGAGTTGATATGAGTGTCTCAGCAGATGAGATTGTTGCCGCACAAAGGATGGACGGTAGGCCAACATTGAAAGTTTTGTTTGATGGAGTTGCGACTCAACAGGAGCGTGATGCGGCGATCGCGCTGGCACTTAATTATTTTGAGTATTCCGGGAAAGCAGTAGCAAAGTTTTTGGGCTTGGCAGGAACTACTGTTTGTCGCATAGCCAAGCTATCTCATCACAGATCACAGGCCTGACCCCATCCGGTTCGAAATAAGGATCTAAGTGCGTCGGCGCTTAGATCCTTCTAAAAATACCAGTGATCTGACTCCATTTTCGAGATAATAAAAGAAACAGTCCAACAATTAGTGCGCCTACACCGATCCAACGAGTACTTGTCACAATCGAGGCCGAATCAAGCAAAAATCCAAACACCGGCAAGAAAATAATCCCAGCGAGACTATCAATAAAGTTTTGTATTGACAACGTTGTGGCTCGAGTGCCTGTATTAAGACGGTGTTGAAGAAATTGTTTCATAATAGGATAGTGGAAACCCTTGTTGCCGCTAAAAAGAAGAAGACCGAGAAAAATGAGCAAAGCAACTTTTGTCCCCATCAGCAATAAAGAAATCCCAGGAAGAAGAATGATAATAAAAAGACACAGCCGCTCCTTTAATCGCTTCTCTACCTTCTCAGCGAAAACGGACACAATGGCCTGTAGTATCAAGACAGGAACAAAGAGGTACCCAATTTCTTGAACGGAAAGCCCGCTAGCAACCAATAGTGGCTGGTTGATGAGACTGACAAAGACAGCAGCAATCAATGAGAGAAAGACTGTCGTCGCAATGTACCATCCGACAATCGGTTTAGTAATAATATCTTTGATGCCCTCCAGAAAAATTTGCTTAAAAGGTTTGGGCCGCTGTTCTAACTTCAGCCGCCTCACCTCCACCATTAGCCCATAAAATAGAGCGGCAATAGTAATAAAAATGGCGTCCAAAAAAAATGGTAGTCGACGGTTAATAACAAAAAGCCAAGCCCCTATTGGAGCGGCTATGGCCCCAAAGATACTAAATAAAGCAAAACTGCGACCTTCAACACGACCGTAGCGATCGGCCTGATTATGAGCGTCCAAAGAATCATACATAAGTGCCGCGTCGGCACCGGATCGCATTGCTGCTCCAATTCCAAAAAGAAGTTGTCCAACAACAAAAGCCAGATAAGTGCTACCAAGACCAACAACGAGCATTCCAAAGGCGATCAAAAGCATACCCAATCCGCTCATTCGCCTGCGACCAATAAGATCCGCAATAACGCCTGTAGGTATTTCGAAGACCAAACCGACAAGAAGGAAAATAGATTCCAACGAACCAATGGCGAGAAAAGACAACCCAAAAGAAGAGTAGTAAAGAACGGTAATTGGTAAAATAAAAGATACACCACTAAACACGTGCGCAAGATAGTAGTTTAAAATGTTCTTTTTAACGACAGTTTGGTTCACAAGGTTTTGCAACAATCAACACGACGAAGGCGGAGTGGTATGGCCCTCATTTTTTAGACACTTTTGTTTCCTTAAACCGACGATGAATGAGTTGAGTTAGGCGGCCATCATGGCCGTTGTTTTATTTTCGTGCCTGGTTCGGAAGGCTACTGGCGGCATTTTGAGGCTCGAGTGGATCCATCGATGATTATAGTACCGCATCTGGGTGTGGTTGGCTTCTACGAGTTCGCCCAGATCGTTGAATCTGGTGCGGGAATGGGATCAGGTCTTGGGTTTTAGTGCAGATGGGGTCAGGCCGGGAATCGGGAATCACTTGCACTGCCCAATCCCGTCCCCGAGGCATGGGATGGACCAATAGAATCAAGCCCCCGCCCGTACCTCGAGGACGGCGGTTATTCGAGTTACCCGAAACCCGTTATCCGTGCCTCACCCCCATTTCTTTGTCGTTGACATCTATTGGAAACGTGTGTGAAAATGAAAGGGTACATTCTCGTGCATAACGTCCCCAATCGGGGAAAAGGATAAACCGCCATGGGTGGTAAAAATCACCAACCGTGTAGTAGCTACCTGAAGAACTCGACGCGTCTCTCGCGCTTCCTGTCGCTCGCGACCGTGCGGCTGGAGACGGCCAACGTGAGACTGGAGGACGTCATCCTGTGCGAGCTCGACGGTGAGACCGGTGACACGGCGCCCATCATCGAGAACCTGCGCGCCTCCATCGACGAGCTCAACAGCATGTCCGCCTGTGTCGCCGACCTGCGCGGCCAGATGGACGAGAACGGCTACGAGGATCTGCCGTCGCTCAAGACGGTGGACCTGGCGGCGGTCGGCGACTCCCTCGTCACGAGCCAGCGCGTCGACCAGATCAGGTGGAACGAGGCGCAGGAGATCATGTGCTCCGGTGGCTTCTACCGCATGCTCGACACGTTCGACGAGCGCATCGCGATGCTCAGGTCCGACACCGAGCGCCTCATCACGCAGATCGAGATCGTCGTGGCCCTCCCCGGCCAGGTGCATCGGGTGCTCGAGGAAAACCGCGTGGGCAACATCCGCCCCGCGTTCGCCAAGCTCTACACCGGCTGGCACAACTTCCACGCCCTGTTCCTTGCCTCGGCGCTCATCTCGACCGAGCTGTGGTACAGCTTCAACAACTTCGGGTCCCTCACCGACGACCTGGCGAACCGCCGGGTGGCGTGAAGTAGCGACCCACCTCATGCCCGGTCCGCGTTACGCGCGGGCCGGGCTCATCCTTTATGCGCATTATTGATTTTACGCATCAGCAGCCGTCTCCTGTCCGAACTCAACTTTTCGAGCACTACTTTTCCTATTGGGGCAAACGAAAGACGCGTGAGATTCCTGCGTATGAGACGGAGCGTATACAACAGTCACGCGTTCTTATATCCTCGCGCCTTCCTTATATACAGAGAGCTTTTTCCGAAAACGGTTTTGCTCTTGATAAAATTGACCTCGTTTTGATGATCGGTCAGGGAACGAGTAACGGACATGCCATTATTGAGGACGACCGCGCATTGGTGTGGATTCCGCTTGAGGCCTACTCCACCGAGCGGCAGGTAGGCGTTTTTTTAACGCACGAAATTGTGCATGGTCTTCACTATCTCTCACGCCCTGAATATTTTTTCCACACACACGAAGAGAAAAATCATCTCGGCAGGCAGCTGATGACAGAGGGGGTTGCTCTGTATGTGACAAAAACGCTGATGAGCTTTTCTGCCGAGGATGCTCTTTGGGCGGATTATATTCCCGAAGCAGAATGCATGGTTTGGATGAATGCCTGTGTACAGGAGCAGCCGGCTCTTCGTACCTTCATGCGCGAACACTGGAATGACATTGACGGACTCGCGCTAGACTTATTTTTTGCCAACGATCCGGACGATATTTATCGCTATCGCGCGGGATATTTCATAGCCCTGTCTATCATTGAATCAATTGTGGCGACTCGAGGACTAGATTTACAAGCACTGCTCGCAACTCCGCGCACGCAATTGGAGGAATGGTGTTTGTCCACGTTGTGATGATGGGAGTAATGGGGTCGGAGTAATGGGGTCAGGCCGTTTATTGTGCGTTGTAAGGGATTGGGTCAGGTCTGGAATCAGGCATTGGAATCAGGAATTTGGATTCCCGGCCTGACCCGATTTCTGCCTAAAGCCGTGTTATACTATCTCCCGAAAGCCCGCATCCGATATGACGAAAGGAACAAAATATTATTACGGGATGCACGGGGCATACTTGCGCGAACATGCCCGATTTCTGCAAGAAGCAGACGTGGGAAAAGATACTGCGTTTTTAGTAAAGCACTTGGGTTGAACAAACGCCAATCGATATTAGATATCGCTTGCGGCCAAGGACGCCACGTGCTGGCGCTGGCGCGTCGTGGATATTCCGTGGACGGGGTTGATTTTTCCCCGTATCTTCTCACCCTGGCAAAAAAATCGAGCGACAAGACGCTCAAACATCAACCGACGTTCTTCTGGGCGGATGTGACTAACCTCGTCCTCAAAAAAAATACGACCGTGCCTACTGGTTTTTTTCCGACCTGGCGAGCATCGATCCAGAGAAAGCGCTCTTATCTATCAGTCGCAACATGAAGATCGGCGGCCGCCTTCTTTTGGACACAGACAACATTTTTAGTCTTATGAGTTATTTACAAAAAAATCCAAAATCCAATTACATCTTCGATGCGCAACGACTGGAACTGGTGGATAAGCGTCATGGTCTGGTCGTGCCATATCCTGTCCTCCCCATGTGGCAAGTGTGGCTTCGTAAGGCTGGGCTTCGCATTGAATCGGTCGTGGGAGATTATCAATTTCATTCATACAGGCTCACAAGCCCCAGATTGATTTTGATTGTAAAGAAACTGCCCGGACCGAGTAGTCCAGGCAGGTAGGCGTCTATTTGTGCGTCGCACGTCATGCAGAGGTGGCGTAGGGGCCCGCAACCGTCTCGTGCAGAGATTCGATTTGCACTTGAAGAGGTCGGGCGCTTCCGTGAGTATCCACATCAGCTCCAGGATGGAATCGCGGATCTCGGCACACTTGAAGTGTGGGCTTCGCAGGTCTTTGGTCGTCTGGTAGTTTTCTCCGCGGCAATTTCCAGCGCAGAGGTAGCGGACATCGCAGGCGGCGCATTGTGGGTTCAGGGTGTCGATGTTGAGGGACCGAAGCTCATGCAGGGCAGGTGAATGTTCCCAAATTTCGCGAAGGGAGTCAGTGCGCAGGTTACCGAGGCGGAATTGAGGCACCGCGGTATCTGCGCAGGGGTAGAGCGAACCGTCTGCTTTTACGTAGACAGCCCTATTGGTGCCAATCCCGCAAGTTGTGCTCTTCACGCCACCCGCGATTCCGGCCGCGAGCTCTTTTTAACGCACGAACCGCATCTCAGACGAGATGCGGTTGCGAGAGCGGGCGGAAGCTGGGCTAGTTGTAGTAGAAGATGAGGCGCACCAGGATGGGGTAGAGCAGAAGGGCCGGCAGGGACGGGAGGAACGTCAGGAGGTCTGGCTTCTCCCGCGTGGTCCGGATCCTGAGGGTCAGGATGGCGATGCTACAGGGGAGGAAGAAGCTGAGGGACATCGATCCGACATCGCCCGTCTGGAAGAGGTTGAACGTCTGTTGGCCGAGGCCGACGACGTTGATCCAGAGCTGAAGGGCGCAGTAGACGAGACCGGACACGTTCTGGCGGATGTAAGACATGATTGACCTCTAGGTGGAGACATAATATAGCACAAAAAGGCCTTTTGTCAATGGATTTGTCTAAAGAAGTGGCTAACTTTAGCCAAAATGTCATTTTAAGAAAGTTATCTTGTGTCGACACCTGAAGTTGACAGGTCAAAAGATGTATGATAATTTAATATTGAAATATATTCATCTGATTATGTCTACATTGTCTGTCCCATTAACCCCCGCAATTGAATTAAGCATTGATCAAATGGTCAAAAGCGGTATTGCTGATTCCAAAGCGGGATTCGTTCGCAAGGCTATTGTGCAATACATAGAAGATCAGGCCGTGTTTGAGGTATTGGCCGCTGAGCAAGAGGTAAAAGAAGGGAAGATTTTGCGCGGAGACCTAGATGCCCTAGCGGCTAGTTTATAGTTGGCTATGTTGGAGGTTTCTTACGCGGCAAGGTTTGTTCGCGCGTATAAAAAATTTACGCCGCTTCTTCAGGAAGAAGTAAAGCGGGCAATCACCGATTTTCAAAATCCGGCTACTCATGAACGATTACGCGTGCACAAGTTGGAAGGGAGATTGCAGGGGAGATACAGTTTTTCCGTGAACTACGCGACGCGGATTGTATTTATGTACCTAAACAAAGATCAGGCTGTCTTGTTGACGGTAGGTGATCATGATGTCTATCGTTCCTAGAAGCAGTTTTGTACAAATGGGGTCAGGTCTTTATTATTGCATTCGACCGGCCTCGGACAACGTTCCACGGCTGGCTGGTTTGATAGTGTTTCGTACGTCTACAGATTTAGCCTTGTCATACCCTTGGGGAACGACCGGTCTTGTTCTTTGCCACGAAAGATCAATCTGCATAATCCGCCGTGCCGTCTGGGCGGGAGACAGATGCGTCGTATCAATCGAAAGACTCTCGGTGAACGCGATATCTTCTTCGAGATGATAGGTCTTTAATAGTCGTCTCAAAAGAGACGAGCTCGTCAATTTCTGAAATCGTTTTCGATCCGCGTGCCGCACTCGTTTGAAAAGTTCCGCGTGATCGCACGTAAGTCGGACAAACGAAACGCGGCCTCCGGCATTCTTCACGCGGTTCGTAATAGTTTTCAATACCCTGGCGTCACGTTTGCCGCCAGCGGTTTCGACTCCAAATGTAAAGGTCATGATCAGACCGGGGAGCTTGGCGCGTATAGCGCCGTCGATGCATTCCAGTCGTAGGCGTTCCGCTAGCGGCCCGTATCCTTTTGACCCAAACGGAAAAATGGCAGACGCCAAATCGGCGATCGCATGATTGTGCAGAACCGCAAAATTTGTCTGCTTTTGCAGTCGCTGGGCGACCGTGAATTTTCCAACAGCCGGCGGGCCGTAAAGGACAATTAGATACATAGATGTTATGCTAGTACGGTATCAAAATACGCGCAGATGATCTACACCGTACACCGCGCCGCGCCGCGGATGGCGCGGATGGGGTCAGGCCTGTGATGTGGTATTTTCTGAATAACTTTTGTACTCAATAAATCCCACATCCCAGACCTGACCCCATTTGTTTCTGGGAACGTACGTACTCTAGCGGGTGTGTAGAAAAATGTCTATGGTTTTGGTTCGACGAGCATTGACGAGAAAAAAAGTTATGATACGATAGATGCAGTTCATTCGGAGTGCTCATGGACCTTCACGTACTTCTTGGTTCTGTTGCTGAAGCGCTACATCTCGAGTTTCGTGACCAGATCGTCATCGTGGAGAATTGCAAGACGGTCTACCGTGTTCGTCAGGATGGTCGTTCGCTGGTCGTAAAGATTGGCTACGGTGAGCTCGCTCAGAAAGAAGTCGAAGCAAACTGGGAGGGGTACATCAACCTTCGCCGCATTGGTGCTGGTGGTCTTCTTCCGAATACGCTCGACCTTCATCAAGTGCGGGGCGTTCCGTGTCTCCTGATGGAGGATTGCGGCGTGAACTTCATAGATGTCGCAAGGACGGCGGCTCGTCCTGTGGAATGCTTCTCTCGTCTACTTCTTGCGATGGATCCCATCTATCGCGCGAGTCTAAGTACAGAGTCGCCTGTTCCAGCCATTCGCGCCATGCGCGACCTCGTCGTTGAACAGTGGGCAGGGTACCTTGCAGATCTTATTCCACCCAACCTCGTATCTCGTTTTCGCGCAGCAGAGTTCGAGATGTTTGGGGGGATGTGTTCCTGCTTCTCCACGTTCGAGTTCAAACCGGACGATCTTTTTCTCACGGATGGTGGGGTGAAAAAAGTCGATCCAATTCGAGATAACCTCGGATGTCCTGCGATCGATCTCGCTTGTTTCGCTGGCGTATGTCGCGACGCCTACCGTTTACCCGGGGCAAACAGCGGGTATCGTCTCCTCCATACCTTCGCGGTCGAACAATTGCCTCAGATACTTGGAGGCTCGCCTGCACATCTTGAGGCAGCCTTCAGTCTGGGTCGGTCTCTCCAGTGCGCGCTCTCCGCTCGTTTCCGTCGTGAACCCTATCCAAAACAAGGGAGAATGTTCGCTACGCGGTCTGCGTTCTACGCCCGTCGTTGCATGAAACTTTTGACCTAGATTCTCGGGCGGATCTCATCCGCCCATTTGCATACATATGTCATCTGATTATCAACAATTTGCTGTTGATCTCGCCCACGCCGCCGGTGAAGTTATTCGGCGCAACTTTATGTTGGGCATGAAGAAAGAGTGGAAGTCTGATGCGACTCCTCTTACAGAATCAGACCTTTTGATAAACCAGATGGTTATTGATGCAGTAAAGAACACTTTTCCAGATCATAGTGTTCTTGCTGAAGAAGGTGACGCGTTTAGTGAGCAGAGTGAGTTCGTATGGGTCTGTGATCCACTAGATGGAACCGT
This sequence comes from Patescibacteria group bacterium, assembly GCA_038065815.1. Taxonomy (GTDB): domain Bacteria; phylum Patescibacteriota; class Patescibacteriia; order UBA9934; family CAMTUG01; genus JBBTQF01. The sequence goes on along the minus strand of JBBTQF010000012.1, from coordinate 16,906 downwards.
ACCTTTTTCTCATGGTATTCCGTTGTGCACGTTTTCACTTGCCTTAACGCACAAAGGTGAAAGTGTTCTCGGTGTCATTTACGATCCGTTTATGGATCGTATATATGTTGCAGAAAAGGGCAAAGGTGCTTCTTTGAATGGTAAAACGATTCAGGTTTCTCAGAGCGATACATTTAAGCAGTCGTTGTTCGGCATCGTTTATTGGAAATCCGCACCATTTAATTTTTCTGTAATGACAGAGTTTTTGCGCAACGAGCAGGCAAAGATTATGGTCGTTGCTTCTATTGCCTACATGGCTGCGCTTGTGGCAAGCGGCGAGTTTGTTGCTACGCTTTTTCCTGGTGATAGGCCACACGATAGTGCCGCGTTAAAAATTATCATTGAAGAGGCGGGTGGACGAGTGACGGATGTTTATGGAAATGAGCAACGCTACGATCGCCCTATTCACGGACACATTGCTTCAAATGGTGTACTTCATGAGCGCCTAGTTGAGCTCGTGCGAAAAACTGTTTTGGAGCAGGACTAGTCTTTGACAAATACGGTTCTTGTGTTCTAAGATTCTTTTGCACATTCAGAGGTACTTTGAATACGCTCGTTCTCATCGACAAAGACGAAACACTGGTGGACGTCTGCACCGAGCAGACCACGGATTCGCGCATCAACGAAGTGGTGCAGAGGGCACGCAAGCAAGGGGTCCGCATCGGTCTCCACTCGGACTCTCCTCTGCGGTCGCTCACAGACATTCAGCTACGACTTGGAATGGATGGACCGACCGTTGCCGAGCTCGGCACCGTCGTTTCTATCAGCCCGGGCGCAGAACCTGTGTATGCAGTTGGTGAAGAGCTTCGGAAGTTTCTTTACCACCTGCGCTACGATCTGGTTGGACTCGCCGATGCGGAATCGGCAGACATCTGGCTCGGCGACGTTGTCGAAAATCGACTCGTCGCACGGTTCGGAGAAACTGGCCGCCGCATCATCGGGGTCAACACTCGCCGGCGGTCAAGTTGTCTCGGATTTTGCTGGTATACGGGAGAAAAAGGCGAACTGATCCCGGACACCACACTTCTCGAACGCGCGGAGTCCTGGATCAAGTCCAAGTCCGAACGTAGCCAGCTCAGGGTCCTGACCAACTTTCAGCACGGGGTGCTCGCCATTCATGCGGCCGAGGCGTCCAAGCGACTGGGCACGGACTGCGTGCGCATACATGTGCCCGACTCCCGGATCGTCATGATCGGCAATGCGCTGGTCGATTACTGCGGCAAGGGCGTCACGCATGCGGCGGTTGGCAATGCTGACGCAGACTACAAGGGACGTGCCGATTATGTTTCCGTCGGTTACTACACCACGGGCGTCGTTGACATCTTGGAGCGCATCCTTCGCGGAGAACTCTGAACTTAAAAGGGAGCCCCTCGGCTCCCCTCTTCATTTCTTCCTATGAATCAACCATCGATTGACGTGTATTCAACAGTAGCTCACGATGTTGTTATTGACCATAAACAGGGGAAAACCTCCGAACGTATCGGGGGGCCGGCGACGTTTATTTCTGCCGTTATGAAAATGCAGGGCATAGAGGAGCATTGTCATGTCGGTCCAGTTGTTGAAGTATGTATCGAAGTGAACGAACAAGGCGAGATTGGTAGTGTCACTCCAGTTGCACAGAATAAAAATGTACCTGTCTGCAAAAGCGGATCAGCCCTTATATCAACACTGTCCCGTGAATGGGATCCAGTTGCTGTTTTTGAAACATGCAACGAGCTGTACCTGGATGTTCAAGGTTTTGTCCGTGCACCAAATATTCCGGGTCAGAAACGACTCTGGAAGGAATTTGAAGGAGATTGGATAAAAAACGTGCGGTGCTTAAAAGCAACCGAGCTGGAGCTTTCATTTATTCCAGCTGAAAGTGTTGAAGATCAAAAAACGCGTATTTTATTGGTGACAAAGGGGGCTAATGGGGTCGACGCTTACACAGAAGGAAGACACATGTCGTTTCAGCCACCGCGCGTTGTCTCTACGAAGGATACGATTGGAGCAGGCGACACATTTTTTGCGCACACAGTGGCAAGAATAATTCTTGGTGATAGTCTAGAAACCGCTATTGCCGTAGCTTTGGAACAAACATGCCAATTCCTCGAGAACAAGGCATAGATTTGACACGATTTTTTCGACCTGCTATCGTTAATTTAGTTCCTTCTCATCGACAACGTCATTGATCCGGGAGTTAGTAGCGAGCGTGAGCCAGCAAAGCGAACAGGAGATAGTGTGAGCCCTGTCTGGTGCGATCGTGAAATTGGACCCGGTGAGACGTCGGCTGCTATTGTGGCCGACCGGACGCCCCCGTAACCAAGGGCTAACGCATATCCACGGAGTGCGTAAAGTTTCTCAAAGCGCGTTTTGGCGCGCGTGAGGATAATCAGAGGTGGCACCACGGAGAAGCTCCGTCCTCTTGAGCCTATATTCCCATAGGCTTGCGATGATGGGGCTTTTATGTTTAGGAAGCCTCAGATCGACCGTTCCTTTTCACGCCCCCAGGAGACATCATGAACGACCATGCCAGCAGGCCCCTCAGCAAGATCAATCTCGTTCAGGGGATGCACGGCCCTGAGTTCGCGGCTGCCCGCGCGCGCTATCTGGCCAAGATCCCCATGCGCGAGGCGCTCTATGACCCCTGCCAGCCCAACGCGAAGCAGCTCAGCCTCATTGGCTGTCTGAGCGAGTTCGGCTACAGCCAGCTCGTGAAGGCGTCCCTCGGTGGCCACCTCACCTTCCAGGAGGCCTTCGCTGCCACCTGCTACATTCTTCGCGCTAGCAACGGCCACCTCGAGCGTCGGTTCCACTGCCTCAAGGATGCCTCGCTGGGTCCTGACGGCGACTGCATGGCCGCCCGCGAGATGCTCTCCGGCCTCGCCATGAAGGAGGCATGGGCCGAGCTTACGCCGGACGAGGTCGCTGGTATGGTGACCGCCGCGCAGATGGACATCATCCACTTCCCGGACTACGGCCCACGCGTCCTCGAGACCTGCGGCATGGGTGGCGACCGCGGGATGATGGTCAACGGCGACCCGGTGCGCCGCAAGACCATCAACTGCTCCACGCTCTCGGCCCTCACGGTCGCGAGCCTCGGCCACCGCACGGCCAAGCACGGCTCGTACAGCAACACCTCGGCTGTCGGCTCCACGGAGGCGATCGAGAATCTGGGCGTGATCGTGGACATCCCCAAGAGGGATGTCCAGGAGGAGCTCGCGATGAGCGGCTTCCACTTCACGGACGCCCACGCATGGAAGACGATCCATGACCTGTCGCACCTGCTGCCGCGCCGTGAGACCGTCAACCACGTCATCGGCCCCATGACGCCACCCGTGTCCCCGGCCACGCGTTTGGACAAGGTGATCGGCGTCAACGAGAAGATGCACCCGGAGACAATTGCTCGCGCCTACGCTCGTCTGCACGCGGACGGCGTCTACAACGTCGGCAACGTCGCGGTGGTATGCGGCCTCAGCCAGCACATCGACGCGCATGAGGCGATCAACAGCCGCCACATCCGCGACCTCGCCGTGCTCGATGAGCTCTCGCCCTTTGCCTCGCTCATGTCTTTCACTGCGCGCGACGAGTTTCTCGCCAACGTGGTGCTCACGCCCGCGAGCTTTGGCCTTATGTTCCGCGACCCCATGAGCGTCTTCGTGCCCAACGAAGAAGCCATGATCATGGAGGCCAATCGTATTGCTGTCCATCTTGGCTGTGATGACCGCGACCGTCAGCTCGTGGAGTACCTCGCCATGAACGCTGGTCTCGCGCTCTACCTCACGAACGGCATGATGGACGATGATTTGGCGCGTTTCCGTGCTGGCCGTGGTCCGGACTCCGAGAAACTCGCGCACTGCGCATGGATTTGTCTCGAGGCGCTCCGTGAAGGCCGTGTGTCCGCTTTCCTCGCCAGCCAGGTCCAGCTCACTTGCAAGGCCTCCGGACGCTTCAACGCCCAGTAGCCCGCACTCAATCGGGCGCTCCCTCGCGGAGCGCCCTTTTCCATACTATACTGTCATCATATGAAGAAATTCTCCTTGAAGGTACGGCCAGCGGTGATCAGCATGATTCACTTTTCCCCCCTTGAGGGGACGGAAGACTATGAGGGCGATAAGGCGGTTGTCCTTGGGCGCGCGCAACAGGACCTACGCGCCCTTCAGAAAGGCGGCGTGGATGCCATTCTTTTTGAAAACAATTTTGATAAGCCTAAGCACGAGAAGATGCGTCCAGAGACGCGTGCCCATTTCATGGAGTTACTTGAGGTGTTGGTGCCAGAAACGCATGTCTCCTGGGGCATTACGCCGCTCTGGAACGATTTTGCGTTCGGGTTCGAAGCATGCAAAAAGCTTGGCGGCGTGATGGTGCGCGTGCCAGTGTTTGTTGATTCTGTCGAGACGGTCTACGGGAAGTTTTATGCCAACCCAGCGGCTGTGCTCGCCGCCCGCGCGGCGCTTGGCGCGGAGGGCGTGGCAATTCTCGCGGACGTACAGGTGAAGCATGCGACGATGCTCACGCCGCGACCATTCGTTGAGTCTGTGCGCGAGGCGTCTGCGTCTGGCGCGGATGGTGTTATTGTCACGGGGCAGTGGACCGGTGACCCTCCATCAGTGGAACAATGTGCGGAGGCAGTGCGTGAGGCGGGTGACGCGGCCGTGCTCACGGGAAGCGGCATGACCGCGGAGAACTTCACTCGGTTTGCACCGTACCTTGACGCGACAATTGTCGGTACCGCTTTCAAAGAGGGCGATGTCGACCTGAGCAAACGTCTTGGTCCAAATATCGTGGTCGCCGCCCGTCGATATGACGCGCAAAAAATTGCTGACTTCATGGCCGTCGCCCGCTCCGTGCGTCGCTCGTAGCAGACACCATTGCCGACATGGTAATTGTAGTGACAGGGTCAGGCCTGTGATGTGTGATTTTTTGAGCACAAAAGTTGTTCAGAAAGTACCAAATCATAGACCCCGGGCATTGACCGTCAACAAAACGACTGGAGTTTTCCCAAGGGGCAAATCGAATCCAGCGAAACGACAGAAGAAGCTATGAAGCGAGAACTTTTGGAAGAGACAGGGATAGAGGGAAAAATAAAAACGGTGTTGCCTTTATTTAGTTATAAAAATGACAAGCAGGAGCCCGTTGAACTCAACATGTACCTTGTTGAAGCAAAAATGGACGCGCAAACACGAACGGAACATTATGAGGACAAAATATGCTGGTTCCCGATCGACGAAGTCATGAACGTATTGACTCAAAATAATCTAAAAAAATATTTTGCATCTGTCTACCAAAAAGTAGAAGAGGGCGCTCGTGTATAGCGCCCTCAGGAGTTCAGTGCTTTAGTGCGTTTGACCTGTTTCGATAAGCACCAAACATTCGTTACCCAAGGAACGACTAGGCGAACCTTGGATCCGCGCAATATGGATCAGGTACGTAGCCCGCCTGCCCGCCAAAGCTTCAGCGACGGCGGGACCTGACCCCATCACCCCCATCACATTGTCAATGAGTTCTGACAGAGTTCTTTGCGCTTTATTGAGCCTAAAAAGAGATTTTTTATTTGCGTTTGTCAGAAAAAGTTGTCAACATCTTGGCTAATTTTAGCTAAAAAACGATTGACATCACACTGTTTTTGCGATAGATTGGATGCAATGAAGTCCTGTCGACGGGCAGAGAAACTTCAAAAGAGCCTCCAGTCGATCGTCCTCTTAACCTTACGTCACTGATGAGTTGGTTTTCATAGATTCTTTCCCTCATCCGAACGGAGTTTCGGAGCCGATCGCTGCTCTCCGCACGTTGCGAAAGTACTGGCGCGACGCGGGAGGGCATTCCGCTCTCAAACGGAGAAAAACGTGAGTCACAAAGAGTTCCAATTGCGTCTCTACGCAGTTCCCATCATCACCTTCATCTTCGCATCAGGCATGGTCGGATGTTTGATGATGGATCCACTCTACAGAGAGTTCATCGAGTCGCTCGAAAACCCCGGCTCGTCCACAGATCAGGGTGGCTATGATGGAGTCGTCATTGACCTGCCGTTTCATGACGGTTACAAGACGCTCTGCACGCAGGGGCCTTTCGACACCTACTCGCACGCTGGCGACAGCACGGAGCTTGATCTGGACTTCGACACCCCAAACGGTGAGTCCGACATCGTGTACGCGCCGATTGGCGGAACGGCCTACGTCCACATGGAGTCAGCGAGCCTCAACTTCGGCTACCACGTCAACATCGTGCTCGGTGACGGCACCTACGTCGTTCTCGCGCACATGTCCGACATCTTCGTGAGCGATGGGTTTGAGGTCGCGGCGGGTCAGATTCTCGGTTACGAGGGTTGTACTGGCAAGTGCAGTGGTGACCATGTGCATATCGGTCTGCACGAGGGCGACGGACGCCTCATGGCCGAATACGGAGAGTCGATCGAGGTCGGCTACTTCGTGGACAACGTGAGTACTGGTGAGTCCGAGCTCGTGCTCGAAAGTGAGGATTTCGTCTGCGGGCTTGATGGCGCTGGTGAAACCTACAGGTCGCTTTTGCCAGTCACGAACTGGCATCCGAACGGTACGCTCGTGAAGACCCCGGACGACAACAACGTCTACCTCGTGGAGGACGGTGAGCGCCGTTGGATCGAGAGCGAGGACGTATTCTGGGACCTCGGCTACGATTTCAGCGAGGTCGTGCTCATCTCCCCTGACGAGCTTGACTGCATGGACGTCGGCGAGGCGATTGACGAGACAAGTGACGTCAGCTGGCGCGTGGACAATGCGTACTTCCGCGATGGCGACATCGTGAAAGAGGCGAGCCGTTCCGACCTGTACGTCGTGAGCGATGGCATGGCCCTGCCGATTGAGACGTGGGATATCTTCCTGCGGCTCGGGTTCAGTTCGCGCTACATCGTCACGGTTGGCGACGGGACGATCGCGGACACGGGACTGCCGATGGGTAGTTGTTCGTCGGACTACGGTTGCATTGACGCGGAGATGATCGAGACTTGTGGCGGTAGCGTCGCTGGCATTGGCGGAGCGGAGAACGATGACGACGATGAGCGCAACGACACCGACGAGCTCGATACCGGCGATACGTATGACGACGAGGAACTCCCGAACGAGAAAGAGGATACCGGTGGAGAAGCGGAGAACGAGGAAGAGGAATTCGATACCGGCAGTGCTGATGAGGAGGAGTCGGACGAGCCCGACGACGAGGAAGAAGAGCTCGATACTAGTGAGACGGACGAGGTTGTGACCTACGAGGACACGACCGTGGAGGTCTGCTACTTGCCGGGCGTCACCATGTACGACGGCAACCTCTACCTTGACGGCAACACCTTCACTTACTGGGGTTCGCCTGTTGCGGACGATGCCGACAACGGCGATACCGCGATGTGTGTGTCGGTAGAGGCGGAAAGTGGCGAGGAGATCAAACTCAACGCGTGGTACCAGACGAGCTCTAGCGGTGACGTCTACTGGGCCGCATACAACAACGATTGCCTCTCGATCGACATGCGTGGCACGGTTGAGGTGGACGGTGTTTCCGTGACGGTTGATACCGACCCGTGGAGCGCGTCGGTTTGGGCGACCGATCCGTGCTCCATCGGTGGCGATGCATATTTCGAGGTGCCTTAACGTTTCGCGGGGCGGTCACACTGACCGCCCCGCTCTTATAAGTTTCTATCCCCACCTCTGCCCGTTCAAACGTCTCAAATCGTGTTACAATCTGCGTGCATATGCACACGCTGCAACATCGTCTGCGTTTTGCAACGCATTGGCTCCGAGATCATAAATATCAGATCGTCGGAATGTTTTGCGTTTTTGCTATCGTGCTGTTTGTACAAGGAGTCTTTGCCCAAGATGGCGGTGAGAAAACAGATGTAAGCATCGCAGAAAGCGTTGGCATTACGCTGGCTCAAATTCTTGCGTGGATTTCTCAACAAGTTGTCAAAGTCGTGGTGGCAGTGATTGAGGTGCTCATCATACCGATTTTGCGCTATGACAAGTTCACAACCTCGCAGATCGTCGGACTTGGTTGGGCAATCGTGCGTGACGTTGTGAACATGTTTTTTATCATCATACTGCTCATCATCGCCTTTCAGACGATTTTCGGCGTTGGTCGGGCAGATTGGAAGAAACAAATTCCGCGTTTGCTTTTGATGGCCGTCGTCATCAACTTTTCACGCACTATTGCCGGTCTCATTATTGATTTCGGACAAGTGTTCATGATTACGTTTGTGAACGCAATCAAAGATATTGCTGGAGGAAATTTTATCTCCATGTTCGGGCTCGACAAAATGTATACGTTTAGCGAGGACGCGGCGATGCGTGGAATTGAAAAAGAGAACGGTTATGGTGTGTGGGATTTGCTTGGGGCGGCATTTTTGAGTCTTGTTATTTCGTTTATCGTACTCGGTACCGTGCTTACCATGGCCATGCTTTTTGCTTTCCGTATTGTCATGTTGTGGATACTCATCATTTTGTCGCCTCTGGCATTTTTTCTTGGCGGCGCCAAGGGAGTCATTGGGCCGGCAGAAGGATACTACTCGGACTGGTGGAAGCGTTTTACTAGCACTGTGAGCATCGGACCGATCATGACTTTTTTCTTGTGGCTGGCGTTGGCTACCGCCGGAGCAGGTGGGCTTGCAGAGACGCAGGGTTTTGAAACTGATCTTGGCACTGCTGGCGAGAGTGAGTCTGTTGGCATTATTACAAAAATTTTTGATCTGCCACACTTCACGGGTCTGATAATCTCGTTGGCACTTATTTTTGCAGGAATCGAAATCTCCCAACAGACAGCAAGCTCGATCGGTGGTAGTGCAGGCAAGTTTATGACTTCTGGTATCGCCGGCATCCCAGGTCTCTCCAGACAGATTGCCCGTATCGGTATCGGCGTTCCGGCAGGCGCCGGTCTAGCAGTTGGACGAGCTGGAGCGCGAGCTTATGGTATGGCTCCTTTTCTGAAAGCACGAGCAGGGGTTGGTAGCTTTATGGGTAAGGTTGGGGCTGGTGTCGCGAAAGTTCCCGGTTTAGGCATCGCTGGGCGTGCTGTGCGTGATCTTGGATTAAGTCAGGTTTCTGCTGTGGAGGCCAAGAAAGAGGAGTCCCGCGCGGAAGCTCTGAAGGGCTTGACCGGACTTGGGACTGAAGAGTTGAAGGGGTTGGCTGGGACTAAAATCAATAAACTTACGCCGTATGGGGAAAAGAATCGTATACAGGCGGCTCAGTTGAAACTTGTCATGGATGAGAAAAAGCGTGTTGCCCTTAAACCAGAAGAACTTACAGACCTTACTGGAAAGATTCGCGATAGCGGTATGGTTGGCGATTTTGACGATGCCACCAAAGATAAATTTAGTCGGGCGGTTGACGCGGCGCCTTCTCTGGCGGCTGTCTATGCCAAAGAGAGAAAACCCGGAGAAACGGAAAAGCAGTATGAAGGACGCCAGCAGACAGAGATTGATAACCGTGTCCGTACGATTTTGGCTTCGCCAGGTAAGATGCGGGCATGGGGTGAAGATGAGAAAGCTCTTTCAGATCCTCGAGTGCGCAAGTCACTGCGTAATGAGAAGACTCGTGAAGGTAGGACTGGAGAAGAGTATATCCTTGCGGGAAAGGCTGGTCAGAAGACGTCTGATCTGTGGAATGAGAATGAAAAAGCAGATATAAAAAAGAGACAGACTGATATGCAGAGTGCTCATAAATCTGTTGTAACAGCTCAACAGCAGGAAGCTAAAATTAGAACTCGTGTTGAAGGAGGAGAGGCTGGACTTGGTTTAGATCATGAGCAGGCACAACAGCGACTTGCAGAAGCAACTGATCGGCTTACGGAATCAATTAGCAAGTTGAGCGCTAATGATTTGAAATCAAATATCGTTGCGCCTGAAATGCTTGGCAACAAGGAGTTTTTCAGCAAATTTACTGATCCGTCAGTAAATAAAGGTTTTACCACGCTTGCCACGACTAACCCAGCGCTAACCAGCGCGGTGAATGAGAGATTGGATAAGCGCGATGATCTTGCAAGAAAAAGTATTAAAACTTTTGTTGATAATAATCTTGTGGATGAAGAAGGTCGGACTTTTGAACAACCCACGACGAAACATGAAGACGGAAAAGAAACATCGACAGAATATGGTTTGCAAAAACAAGCCATGGAAAAGCAAGTCGCACGTCAAATTGCTGAAACAATGAAGACTCGTCTGGTGATGGGTTCAGCCATTCCGCGTGCGATTAATTTTGATTCAACTGCAGGGCGTTTTACAGATGAGACAGCCGAGGCTGGCTTTAAGAGTATGATTTCGGAGAATCCGGAAATGATTCTCAAGATAGACGGTGCTGACGCCGCCGGAGCGATTGGCAAGGCGGTGGCACAGGCGATCTCCGATACCAAGATTACAGGAATCGCAGATAAGATCCGTCGCGCACCATCGCAATCTTCGGAGCAAATTAATCTCATCAATACGCTTGATAAAGTGACTCTTGCTCTTAAGAATAACTATCAAGCGCTCAAAGATGACGCAAGCATGATTCGAAAAATCGCCGCCGCGGAACACGCCAAGAAGCGCTTTGGTCGTTAGTTTATTATGACGGATCGTCTTTCACATTACCAAAAACTTCCTCAAGCTGTTCAAGATTTTTTGTTTGATTCGGATAAGGAGCAGGAAGCGCTTGAGGCGCTGAAAAAATTTGGTTTGAATGATGATCAGTCGTTTGATTTGATTTTACTTGCGGAAGATGTGCTACTCGGTACGCTGAAACTTACAGAGCTTGCGGCAAAAGTTGGCAAGGATGATCTTGCTCGTGAGCTCATCACCCAGAGACTCCTACCGCTTGACGCGTATTTACCCGGCGTTGGCGAGGAGCTCAAACGGCTCGGCGGAGACCCAGAGACCAAAGAGATTAAGCATGTTGAGAAAGAAGAACTCACTCCAGATCAGTTTGTCAAAGACTCCCTTAAGGAAGCCAAGTTAAATTTGTCGGATGCGACTTTGCAAAATCGTTTGGAGTTTTTGCTGACGACTTATGTTGGCGGTGGGCGCAGTGCTGTGCAGACTATTTCAGCGCTTGGGCGAGCTGTGAAAGTTGGAGGGCTTGAGCTTGATGAGGCACAGGCGCACCAGTTAATCGAGATTTTGGATAAGCGTCGCAAGTCGTTTGATATCGAGACTGGGGCGGTTGGGATAATGGAGGAGATGACAAAGAAGAAAGAGACAGAGGTTAAAAATGAGACAAACGTGACAAAGGTTAAGGAGAAATCTTTGATAGAGATGACGAATAAATCTGCAGATTTGGAAAAACGCCTTCAGACCATCACGCAATCTCGTCTTAAGGATTTGCGCAACGCGACGCAGACGAAGACTCTGCTGGGGCAGAGTGTGCTCACTGGAGGACTTGGGCTGACTGGCGATGAACTCGAACGAGTGGCTCTGCAGGTTGAGAAACTCTACACCGCGCAAAAAGTTGAGCTTGAGAAAAATGCGGTAGAGCAAAAGCGACTTTATCTTGAAGAGAAACGTAAACGCGAGATGGAAGTGGCGTCGCGTCCCGCTAAAGAAGAGGAAGAACTTGGGAAGCGCTACACGGCGCTTACAGGAAAGCTTCCATTAGATGTTCAGCCAGTTGTACCACGTCTCTCAAGCGCGAGTCTGACAACAGCCGTCGGGACAAGGCCACAGATGGCGGACGTTAAGTACACGTCCAAGCTTGTAGGGCCTGTTGAGGAGCTTGAACGCATGACGGTACTGGATTTTCGACGACTCGCGAGCGATCCGCAAGAAGCAATAATGAAGATTCGCGACAAAATTGATCTACTTGGCAATGAAACTTATGAAAAAAAGGTCGCTGGCCTACGCGCATGGAAAGCTTCGCCATTGAATCAACTTTACGTTTCGCTCTCGCAGGAGGCGCTTAAAACAGGTAAACCCGTTGCGGAGGTCGGGCGTTTATGGAAGGATCAAGGTAAGGAAGCGCTTGGAGTCGAGGAAGTCAAGGCGATTATACAACTCAACGCCGGACTCCATTTCTGATATAATAGATAGACATTTTCTTCATGGTACAGCAATTCACGGTTCCGCAATTTATTGATATCGAGGACAAGATTCTCGGACCACTTTCGGTGCGACAATTTCTTATTGTGCTGGCGATGGGATTGACGGATACGCTTCTGTACTCATTGCTCACCTTTTGGAAGTTTCTCTTGTTCGGTGTGCCAATTTTTCTGATTGGCGTCACATTTGCCTTCATTCGTATCAACGGCCAGCCGTTTCACTTTTTCGTGTTAAATATGATTCAGACTTTTCGCAAACCATTACTTCGGGTGTGGGACAAAAAGCTTACAGACGCGGAGCTTAAGCCATACTTGAAAGGCGATGCTGTTGCTCCTGTCGCGGTTGTTGCGACAAGAGAACCGGTGACAAGCAGTCGGTTGCAGGAATTATCGCTGATTGTGAATACTGGAGGAGTGTATCAACCAGAAGAGTAGCAACTTATGCAGTCGAAAAAACTTGCCAAACCAAAACCAGGGCCAGCGACACAGCGCTATCTTGATATTGCCGAAATCCGCGAGGGTATGGTGATTTTGAAAGATGGCACGGTACGCGCAGTTTTGATGGTCGGTAGCATCAATTTCGCGCTTAAGTCCGAGGATGAACAGCAGGCGCTCGTTCAGGCGTATATGCAGTTTTTGAACGGCCTCGATCATCCATTGCAAGTTGTGATTCAATCGCGCAAAATGAACATTGATGCCTACATCGGGGCGTTGCAGGAACAATATCGCATTCAAAAAAATGAACTCCTGCGCGCACAGATTCAGGATTATGTCGCATTTGTAAAGCAGTTGGTGGAGCTCGGGCAGATTATGTCAAAACGATTTTTCGTGGTGATCCCGTATGATCCGTTGACGAACAAAACGCGCAATTTCATCTATCGCCTCACAAGTGCCTTGACGCCGATTTCAACGCTGAAGCTCAAAGGCAAGCAATATGAGGAACGCAAGCGCGAACTCTCAAAGCGTGTTGAATATATTCGCGGTCAGATGGAGAGCATGAGTCTCAACACGGAACGGCTCGATACTCAAGGCCTGATCGAGATGTACTACCGTGTATATAACCCAGAGGTTGCCGAAGTGCAAAGCGCAGGCGATTTGAATAAACTTCAGGTGGAGGATATGGGGACCATTATTACCGATTACGGATCATCCTAATTTACCTTATGGCGATTGAGATACAAAAATTAGATTTTTCCAAGGAAGTCAAACAGCCGGCGGTGGTCAAACCACCTAGCGAGGAACAGTTGCGTGCCGCGACCGAGCGGGTGGCGCTTGAGGAAGAGCGAGTCTATCGCAAAGGCGTCGTTACGATTAAGGATTTAATCGCACCAGCTTCGTTTGCGGTGAATCCGGACTTTATTAAACTCGGAGATGCCTTTTTACGGACGGTGTTTGTTTTGAGTTATCCGCGCTATATTGGCATCGGCTGGTCCGCGCCAGTTCTCAATTTGAACGCGACACTCGACATTGCCATGTTTTTCTATCCAGTCAAGGCCGAGATTATTTTGAAACAGCTCAAAAAGAAAGTTGGTATACTTGAGGCGACGATTATGGGAGATGCAGAAAAGGGTGCCGCGCGCGATCCAATTCGGGAGACCGCGCTTAAGGACATCGAGCAACTGCGCGACAATCTCACTCAAGGTATTGAGCATTTTTTCCAGTTCGCCTTTTACGTGACTTTGTATGCGAAGTCAAAAGATGAGCTCGATCAGATTTCAAGCGAGGTCGAGTCTATTTTTGGCAGTAAGCTGATTCATTCCAAGCGCGGATATTATCAGGCCGAGCAAGGCTTCAATTCCACGCTCCCACTTGGTAATGATGAGCTGATGATCACGTTTAACATGAACACCTCGCCGATCGCGAGCTCGTTCCCATTTATCTCGGCCGATCTTACGAGCGACAACGGCATTTTGTACGGCATTAATCGCCATAACAATTCTCTCATTCTGTTTGATCGTTTTTCTCTGCCAAACGCCAACGCCTGTTGTTTTGCCACTTCCGGAGCTGGAAAAAGTTATGCCGTAAAACTCGAGGTACTGCGTTCGCTCATGATGGGAACGGAGGTGCTGATTATTGATCCTGAAATGGAGTACAAACATTTGTCGGACGCGGTTGGCGGTGCGTATGTCAACATTTCCCTCGCGTCGGAATCTAAAGTTAATCCGTTTGAACTCCCGCATAAGATTCTTCAGGACGAAAGCATTGAGGACACGATTCGCAATGCCGTCATTACAGTCAAGGGGCTCTTGCGGATCATGATTGGAGTTCCAATGGGAGAAAAATCCAAACTTGGATTTACACCGGAAGAGGATTCGATTCTCGATCGCGCGCTTTTGGAAACGTACGCCAAGAATGATATCACCGCCGACACACGCGACCTCACTGGCATTGAGGCGCCGGTGTTGCAGGATTTGCAAGATGTTCTTGAGGGGATGGAAGGGGCCGAACAGCTCGTGGCACGCCTGATGAAGTACACCGAAGGGACATTTTCAGGGTTTCTCAATTCGGCGACGACGGTGGAAACAAAGAATCAACTGGTCGTGTTCTCGGTGCGCGATTTGGAGGACGAACTGCGTCCAATGGCGATTTATGCGATCATCAGCTACATCTGGAACATCATCCGTTCGGAACGCAAAAAGCGTATTCTCATTATTGACGAGGCTTGGTGGCTCATGCAACATGACGATTCGGCAAAATTTATTTTTGCGCTCGTGAAGCGTTGTCGCAAATACTATCTCGGCATCACCACGATTACGCAGGATGTCAATGACTTTTTGCTTTCGCAGTATGGACAGGCGATTGTGACAAACTCACAACTTTTGCTTTTGCTCAAGCAATCTACTGCGTCAATTGATCTCGTACAAAAGACGTTTAATCTTACAGATGGAGAAAAGTATTTGTTGTTGAGCTCGGACGTTGGCGAGGGCGTTTTTTTTGCAGGGCGTAATCATGCGGCAATCAAAGTTGTTGCTTCCTACGCGGAAGATCAAATTATCACGACGGATCCGCGACAACTCCTTGAGATTGAGGCGGCGAAAAAAGAGTTTGAGAAAGATCTCGAACTTTCTAAAAAAGAGGAATCTTAAGTATGACGATTTCCAATCGCGCGAAAGTATTTACCGCCGGTCTTTTGATCCTGATTGCGATTATTCTGATTTTGTTATTCGTGAGACGGCCAGAGCCACCGTTGGAAGTTGTCGAGGAAAAAGAGACGTTTGAAGTGCTGGTGGATGAGACAGATGGGGAAAAGCCGGTCGCAGAGCCTCAAACCGAGGAAGAACGGCAGGCGGATTCGGCCTTGACAGTTACGGGGATTTTCGTCGAACGATTTGGCAGTTATTCCTCGGAAAGTAATCTCGCTAATATTGAAGACGTCCTGCCTTTGACGACCGATAACTATCGCCGTGAGCTCGAAACACTCATTGACCAGATTCGCGCAGAAGGACAATCGCAGAGTTATTATGGTGTGACTACGCGCGTGCTTTCCAAAAAATTAATCGAGAGTGATGCGAATGATGGCACTGCCGTCTACGAAGTGCTCACACAGCGCGAAGAGTCGTATGGCAGTGTGCAGAAGAGTGAGGTGCGTTATCAAAGTATCCGCGTTGAACTCAAACAGGATGGGGACGTATGGTTGGTGGACGGAGTCACATGGCTTTAGGGCCTGTTCCACAATGTCATTTTGTCTACAGCATCTGCCTTTCGGCCATAATCATCTCAAAATTTTTCAGCTTAACTTCCAGTTAAACCTCAAAATTTGTTCAACGATTCTGTCTCGAAATTCAGATGCTTCGCTACAAAAGCACATTGGGGAACAGACCCTGTAGGGCAATGGATGGTGAAGGCGTTGTTTCCAGAGTTTTGTATTTCTTGCCAGAGGGAAGGGGCGCCATTGTGTCGTCTGTGTGAACTCTCTTGGATGCCTGATCCGTCTCTCGAGCGGTTCGCGACAACTTCAGGCAGTGTGCGTGGAGTGTTTTCGTTGAGTCCTTATCCTGATCCAGTCGTCAAGGGTTTATTGCGTCAATGGAAATATTGGGGACAAAAATCTTCCGGAGAGATGTTGTGCCGATTGGTTGTTGATACGCTTGAGGCGTATAAAGGAGCACTGCCGACAGTGGAGGTTGTAACTTATGTGCCGTTGCATACGCGTCGGCTCAATTATCGAGGATTTGATCAAGCGGAGATGCTCGCGCAGACAGTGGCAGAGGTTATTCATCGTCCAATGAGCACGCTACTGAAGCGAACGCGTTTTACCGAACCACAAGCGAAACAGGCTCGCTCGGCACGCATAGAGGACGAGTTCAAATGCGCATTTGAGGTTTCACTGCTTGATGCCACGCCACCGGCGAGTGTTCTGCTAATTGATGATGTGTGGACAACAGGCTCGACCATGCGCGCCGCGTCTCGAGTTTTGCGTTCAGCAGGCGTGCAAGAGGTTTGGGGGTTTACGTGCGCGAGGGGATGAGTTATGCTTTTGTGGCTCTGACAATTGATCAAGACCGACAGAGTCTGATTATGGAGAGGTACCCAAGTGGCTGAAGGGGACGGTTTGCTAAATCGTTAGGCGGGGCAACTCGCGCGAGGGTTCGAATCCCTCCCTCTCCGCCATTCGACTCGGCTTGTTTTCACTGGCATGCTCACGGTTTTTTGACTGTATGAGCCGAGTCGGATGGTCGAGTTTGTCAACGCGCACGATCCTAAAGGTGGGGTGGCCGAGTGGTCTATGGCGACAGTCTTGAAAACTGTTGTGCTGAAAGGTACCGTGAGTTCGAATCTCACCCCCACCGCCAGTTAGGAAATGAGAGTCTATGCTCGCCCGCTACGCGGGCTCGCCAGCCGTTTTTCGGGGAAATTTCAAGCCGTT
>JBBTQF010000011.1:0-23448 GCA_038065815.1 Patescibacteria group bacterium | reverse complement strand
ACACAGACGAAAGTCACAGGACGATCTCCGTAGCATTGATCGAACAGGGCCTGCATGAGATCCCACTTGCCGGGACCATTGATGATGCGAAGTGCCATACAGCACCTCCCTTGTTGGTTGGTTCCTGCAGGGTGATGCGCAGGCGTCATCGTTACGTGTCGTTACCAACACACCACCTGCCATACAGTCAGGAATTTCGTCGTGATTACGACGCGCAAATCTACCATAAAAAGGCCATTTTGTCAATGGTGCAAGGTAAAATTAGCCAAAACGCTATAGATTGCTTCATCGCTTCGCTTCTCGCAAAGACAGAAACAACGCCGTTGACATTTTTGGCCAAGTTTCGTACACTTCACCCATAAATTTTATCTGACGTTGGCCTTGGATTGGGGTTTATATCCCTTTCTAGGACCCTCGTGACACACAGCTATGTTGGACCCGAAGAAAAAAGTGAAAATTATCGAGAAATACCGTACCCATGGATCGGACACAGGCTCACCACAAGTGCAAATCGCGCTTTTGACCGAAGAGATTAAGGACCTGACAAAGCACCTAAAAGATCACAAAAAAGATTTTTCCAGTCGCCGTGGCCTTTTGAAAAAGGTGTCCGAGCGTCGTCGTTTGCTTAAGTACCTCGAGCGGGAAGATCAAAAAGCGTGGAAAACCATTACCGAAGACTTGAAGCTCAAGTAGAGCTTCTTGTTGTTTTTATTCATTGACCGTCATTTTTCAACTATGCTCCAGTACAAAGACCAGCGTGTCGGCGTCTTTATTGATGTGCAAAACATGTATTACAGCGCGCGCAATTTATTTCAGCGCAAAGTAAGTTTTGCTAATATTGTCGCCGAGGGCGTCGGCGACAGAAAACTCATTCGCGCCATTGCCTACGTCGTTACAACCAAAGGCGGAGAAGAAAGTCCGTTTTTGGAAGCGCTAGAGCAAAAAGGCATTGAGCTGAAAAAGAAAGAGCTCCTCGAGTACTTCTCTGGACAAAAAAAAGCTGACTGGGATGTCGGCATCACCGTAGATGTCATCAAAATGCTCGATATGCTAGATGTCGTAGTGCTCGTCAGTGGCGACGGAGATTTCATTCCGCTTGTTCACTACATCCAAAGCCGTGGGCGTCAGGTCATCGTAATCTCGTTTCGTGAATCAACATCGAGCAAGTTAGTTGAGGCGACAGATTTATATATCAACATGTCAGAAAACAAACGCAAATTCTTGATCGGCGGGCCAACAAACAAAGGACGCGATGCGCGAAATGAGGAGGATCCAGAAATAGTGGGAACGTTTGAACCAGCGGTCGAGGAACCAGAGGAAAAAATCGAAGATCGTCGCGGAAGGAGAATGAGTTTTTAAGGTATGAATATCAAAACATTTACGAAAGAATGGGGAGGACGCACGCTCAAGGCCGAAGTCGGCCGTTACGCCGGACACGCCAACGGAAGTTGCACACTTCAATACGGCGAGACTGTAGTGCTTGCGACGGCCTGTATGTCTTCGCAAACGCGAGACGTGGATTTTTTGCCACTCTCGGTTGAGTACGAAGAGCGTCTGTATGCGGCTGGACGCATCAAGGGATCACGCTTTATTAAAAAAGAGGGCCGTCCAACGGACGAGGCGGTCTTATCAGGACGTTTCATTGATCGGGCGATCCGCCCTCTGTTTGATGCTAGAGTTCGCAATGAAATCCAAGTCGTGATAACCGTGCTTGCCTTTGATGGAGAGAATGATCCAGATCAGCTCGGATTGATTGCGGCGAGCTGTGCTTTGATGATTAGCGACATCCCATGGAATGGGCCGATCGCGGTGAATCGTGTTGGACAAATTGATGGGGCGTTTGTCTTGAACCCGACGTACGCACAGCGCGAGCAAAGCCTTCTGGATCTTGCCGTTGCAGGGACGGAAGAGCGTGTCATTATGGTCGAGGCCGCAGGAAAAGAGGCTAGCGAAGAGCTCACCATTGAGGCGTTTGCGTTTGCCCAAGCCAACATAAAACCGGCACTGGATCTCATACTCGAAATCGAAAAGACAGTTGGAAGAAAAAAAATAGTAATTGAGATGGCTGACCTCAATGAACGCACAGCGCTCATTGAAAGCGTCCGTCCGTTTGTTATCTCACGCATTGAAGAGCTTTTCTTTGCTGTGCCACAGGCAAGCAAAATTGAACGCGTAACAGCAAAAGCAAAACTCAAAAAAGAAACGGAGGCCGAACTCATCACGCGCGGAATTGAAAACGATAAGATCAAAATGGTCACACTGGGACTCGATGAAATTCTTGACAACGAGGTCACGCGCCACATTCTGGAAAAAGATCATCGCGTTGACGGGCGAGCGCTTGATGAAGTCCGCCCACTGTTTGCCGAAGTCGCGGTTCTGCCTCGCGTCCATGGTAGTGGACATTTTATGCGTGGCGAAACACAAGTGCTTTCAGTTGTGACGCTTGGCGCGCCAGGTGACGAGCAAACGCTAGATGGCATGGAAGTTGTTGGGACGCGCCGTTTCATGCATCACTACAATTTCCCGCCGTTCTCGGTTGGAGAAGCAAAACCGATGCGCGGGCCAGGACGCCGCGAGATTGGTCACGGCGCGCTTGCAGAAAAAGCGCTTGACCCAATGATGCCAAGCAAGGAAGATTTTCCATATGCCATTCGGGTAGTTTCTGAAGTCTTCTCGTCAAATGGTTCGAGCTCAATGGGTTCGGTTTGTGGTGCGTCTCTCGCGCTTATGGACGCTGGCGTTCCGATCAAAGAGCCAATCGCTGGAATTGCCATTGGCCTTGCAAGCACACCTGACATGAAAAAGTGGAAGGTGATTACCGACTTGCAGGATCTTGAGGACGGCAACGGTGGTATGGATTTCAAAATTGCAGGATCAAAAAATGGGATTACTGCGATTCAACTTGATACCAAAACTATTGGTTTGACACACGACATCCTCGTTGAGGCAATCATGCGTGGCAAAACTGCTCGCCTCACGATTCTGCAGATGATGCTCACGGCAATCCCTGCTGTGCGAGCCGACCTGTCGCCAAACGCCCCACGTATTGTAAAAATCATGATCAATCCCGACAAAATCCGCGATGTGATTGGCCCGGGTGGTAAAATGATTAATGAAATCATCAAGACGACTGGCGTCTCCGCAATTGATATTGAAGATTCTGGCCTTGTGATGATTACCTCTGTCAATGCGGAGGCTGGGAAAAAAGCGCTCGACTGGGTCAAAATGCTCACTGCAGAACCAGAAATTGGTACGATTTATGATGGAACCGTCACGCGCGTCATGGATTTTGGAGCCTTTGTTGAGATTATGCCAAAAAAGGAAGGTCTTGTTCATGTGAGCGAAATGGCACCATACCGCGTGGAGCGTGTGTCTGACATCGTGAAAGTCGGCGACAAAGTGAAGGTAAAACTCTTTGAAGTTGACAGTATGGGACGCATAAACCTCTCGATGAAGCAGGCGCCGGGCAATGTCTATCCGGAAAAGCCGGCGGGCGGAAGCGAAGACTCAAGTCCTCGTCGCCCGCCAAAAAAGCCATTCCATCACTAAAAATGAAGCCAAGACTGCATATTCCTTTGAGAACGAACCAAACAACTCGCCAGCGACGGCGGGTTGTTTGGCTCTTGGTCGAGGCAATCATTGCTATTCTTATTGTCTGGACTATTGGGCGTGTTTTTCTGTTACGAACGACCATTGCCAGCCTTGCCCCAGAAGGGACTGATCTCACCGTGAGTCTTGTTGGGACTGCGGGGCGCGAGCTCCTTATAAAGCGTTTCCTACACAACGAGCTTGTTTCCAACCGTCCATTGACTGTTGAGGTACTGAAAGAAGAGCTCGGACGTGAGGTTGCTATATTCTTTGATTTCAATGCGGGGACACGCTCCTTTGCTCTTTCTGGACGCTTAAGTGTTGAATTACAGGAGACTCTTAAAACATACGGTCTTATTGTAACTCCCGTCGGTGCCTCAACCTTTCTTTCCGAGGATCCGTCGCAAATTCCATTACCGCGTAAAACTTCCTTACATTTGACGGCTATCCTGCCGAACTACATTGGCTGGGCAAAAACCAAAGACGATGCTGGTGCCGTGCGTCTTTCTCAAAACAAGCTCACGCTGAAAGTCCAGACTGGTGTAGACAGTCAACTGAAAAGTTCTTTACGGGAGCAAGTCGTCTCTGCCACGACGATCGAAAAATGGACTGATCTTGAGGCTTTTGGAATAACGGCTGGGGGTGATGTGCTAATCACACAGGATGAACGTGGTACTGGCTATCGAATAACAATCAACGAACTTATTGAAACACAAAATTTGGCTAGGTTGCTTAAAGAATCTGCAATGAGCAAAGCTGTTGAGCTTTCAAATGTATTATTGCCAGACTCAAGCTCTGTAATTGAGCTCGTTGTTGATCCGGAAAGCATAAGCATAGAAATTGTGGAAGAAAATGGCCTACTTTATGTGGTTATATCAACAAAAACAGAAAAAATCTACGCAAAACGCGAAGGAATGATCACGGTTATCACAAATCGCGAGGAGCTTCTAGAAGAACAGTCTGAAAAAGTAATAACGCCGTGCTTTCCAAACGCAGGAAGCTATGTCTTTCCGTCAGTGATGACAGAATGGACGCGTGGCTTTTTAGAAAATGCCAAGGAAATCGCCATTTCTAAAGATTTTGTCGGTATTTGTTGGTAACATGTGTATAAACCGCCTAAATTGTGGATAAATAATTTTTTTGTTCATCAATTTCATCAAGTGGCTCATTGAATTCCTAATTTCTAATTCCTAATTTCTAATTTCTTCGCTAAAAATCGTCAAATCTCCCTGTTGACTTTTTGTGTTCAACACGCTATAATATGTTCATACCGAGTTGCTCTTTTCAAAACCCTGGACTCAGGGGAAGTTTTCCGAAGCACCCCACTGTTTCGGGAAACATCTCTCTTCTCTACTCGTCTGTCACAAAAAACGAGGAAACAAAAACAAAGTCGTATGACTCGGTTCGCCTCGCCAAGTTCCTCAAATGCCGAAATTTGGGGAATAGAGGTAAAACCAATGACATGGTAGAGAGGGTAGTCCTTTACGGAAGTGCAAGGTTGAGTCGTCAACCGAGGCGCTGAGTTGCCTGACCGAGCATCTTTGCTAGCAGAGATGTTCTCGGCCACACAACCCAGCGTCTCTCGACGATTCCCAAACAAATCCGTACACAATACGTAAGAGGGCGCCTCCGAATACATTTCTATGCTATGTCGGGCACGGTCGCCCTCTTGATTCTTTTTTAGGAGGGGGTACAATCTATTGACCTCTAATTTTTTTTGCTATAATAGTAATCAGTCATAGACTTTTATGGACACACAACTTCTGACGGAACTCAAAAAGAGCCTAGAAAATGAAAAAGGGAAGCTCGAACAAGAACTTGGCAAATTCGCTCATCGAAATCCAAAGACAACAACAGCCGATTTTGATGCGAATTTCCCAAATTTAGGAGATAAGGAGGATGAAAACGCCGCCGAGGTTGCAGCCTATGGTGACAACCTGTCGCTCGAGAGTGAACTTGAAAAACAATTAAGAGACGTGGTGAGCTCGCTCAAACAGATTGACGATGAAACCTACGGCATCTGCAAGTACTGCAAACAGCAAATTTCAGAAGCGCGACTGCTGGCTCGACCGACATCTAGTTCTTGCATTGATTGCAAAAAAACTCTCACCCAAGAAGTTTAGAGTGGGGCCGAATTACGAATATGAACGAATATGCGAATTGCCAGTTTGGTAACCGTAATTGGTGTCGTTGTACTTGATCTCATTTTTAAAACGCTTGCCGTGGCACGACTTCCAGAAGATGGGGGTCGTTTGCGTTTTCCAATTGATTTCGCGCTCCATAAAAATTATGGGATCGCTTTTGATCTGCCTGTGCCTCTGTGGGTCGTCATACCGCTAACAGTGTTGGTGCTTGTGATCCTTGTGAGGGAACTTCTACGTAGCAAACATGACTTCTCTCGCCTCACCGCGTTGAGCATGGTTGCCGCCGGCGCAATGGGGAACCTCATTGACCGCATCGTCTACGGCTTCACCGTGGACTACATCATTCTGTTTGGTCGAAGTGCTATCAATCTCGAAGACGTGTTAATCCTTAGCGGAATCGTTTGGCTTGCTTTACAGCCTCGAGCAGGCACTCATAGTTAAGAGGTACAGCAAAGGATGCAAACCGTACAAAAAAAGACGCTCAAAGAATAATTGACAAAAACGCGTTTTTGTGGTGAAATGAATATACAAACTTCAGTACTACTTAAAAAAAGTGCTGGAGTTTTGCGTTTATGAACGATTCCTTGATTCCAGAGGAACGGCAAGCTTCGAGAGATGCTAGCTGAAAATGTTGACTTGCGTCGAAAAATTGAATTTAGCGAACACGTCTAATATGTCCACACGTATTTTTTCTGCCGCGCTGAACGGACTTGATCCAACCATTGTTGAGATCGAGGCAAATCATTCCTCTGGCCTGCGTAACTTTATTATCGTTGGGCTTGGCGACACGGCCGTGAAAGAGGCACGAGAGCGTGTCAGTGCGGCGATCAAACATACAGGAATAAAATTCCCACGTGGTCGCATTGCCGTAAATATGGCGCCAGCTCACATCAAAAAACAAGGAACGAGTTACGACGTTCCTGTTGCTCTCTCGATCCTTATGGCGATAAAAGAGCTTGCTCACGCAAAAACAGATGAGAGTCTGTTCGTGGGTGAGCTGGCCTTAGACGGCACAGTGCGACCTGTACATGCCGTGTTGTTATATGCGATTGGCGCCAAAACGGCAGGGCTTAAAGAGATTTTTGTACCAACAGACAACGTTAACGAGGCGATGCTTGTAGAAGATCTGCTTGTATATCCTGTTAACTCACTTGCACAGCTAGTTCGCCACTTAAATAACGAGCATCTGATTGAGCCAGCAGTACGCGTGCCACAAATGATAGTTGCCCGTGCGCCATCCGAGCTTGACTTTGCTCACGTGAGAGGCCAAGAGGGGGTTAAACGCGCGCTCGAAATCGCTGCGGCAGGAAATCATAATGTCTTGCTAACTGGTCCGCCCGGTTCTGGTAAAACGTTGCTAGCGCGCGCCTTTCCAACGATCTTGCCGCAGATGACGAGACAGGAAGCACTTGAGGTCACAAAAATCTATACGGCTACGGGAATGCTTTCACCAAAACAAGGACTCATCACAGAGCGTCCGTTTCGTTGCCCACATCACACAACTAGTGGCGTTGCGCTCGTTGGCGGTACAGCAAACCCGAGACCTGGCGAAATAACGTTGGCACACCGCGGTGTTTTATTTCTTGACGAGTTTCCCGAATTCCATCGCAGTGTTCTTGAGAATCTGCGTCAACCGCTTGAGGATGGCGTTGTTACGGTTTCACGAGCCTCTGGTACCGTAAATTTTCCAGCGCGCTTTCTGCTCATTGCCGCGATGAATCCTTGTCCATGTGGTTATGCAACTGATCCGTACCATCCTTGTTCCTGCACGTTTGTAGAAAAAGCGCGCTATGCGAAAAAAATTTCCGGCCCCTTGCTCGATCGCATTGATATTGTGATAGATGTCCCACGCGTGGAAACAAAAGCACTCGTGCTTGAGGAGATTGCTGAAGCATCGGTTATTGTTCAAGCGCGTGTTGAAATGGGGCGCGCACAGCAACGTGAACGTTTTGCAAAGACAACACTCACAGCAAACAGCGAAATGGGCGGTTCGCTCGCTCGCAAAGTCTGCGGACTGACACAGGAAGGGCAGACGTTGTTACGTCGCGCAACAGAAGAGCTCGGACTTTCTGCCCGAGCCTTCATTCGTGTTCTGCGTGTTGCTCGCACCATCGCGGATCTTGCACAAAGCTCCTGCGTCGAAGTCGTGCATCTTGCCGAAGCGCTTCAACTACGACCACGATCTTACGGATCCAAATCTTCCCTTTCATGAAGCCCCTAAAAATGATAAATTTTCTTCCTCCTCCGCTACAACTATTGAATGTACCCAAGCGGATTAACGAATCGTCCGTTCACAAGCACCTCAAAATGCAAATGTGTACCGGTCGAGACGCCGCTACTGCCACATAAGGCAATTGGATCGCCCTGCGACACGCTAGCGCCAGATCTCACATACAACTTCGCATTGTGGGCATAACGCGTCATTATGCCGTTTCCATGATCAATCTCGATTGTGTACCCGTACCCACGACGCCAGCCAGCATAACTAACAATACCGTCCGAGGCGGCATAATTGTCGTTGGGTTTGTAATTGTCGCAGTCAATGTCAATTCCGGTGTGCCGACCAAGAAAGTAGAGGACGCCGTAGTATAAATTAATCTTGCGCAAAACAGCCGGCCAAATCATTCCGCCGGCTACTTCGGTGGCAATACTGCTCGCACTCGGAGCCGGTGCGAAAATTGACGTCACAGACGCCACTTGTCTTGATGGCGTCGGCGCCTGCCTCTCCCCGCCGGGCACAACGAGCACATCACCAATCGAAAGATCGTTTGGATCATCTTTGCCGTTGTAAGCAGCGATCTCGGAGGCTGGCACATCGTAAAGTGCTGCGATGCGCGACATGGTTTCACCACTCTTTACTTTATGTACAATGCCGTCAACTGGCAGAATAGTGAGCACATCCTCTGGACGAATAATACTTCGCACTGACAAATCGTTTGCCCATAAAATCGTCGTGATCGCCAGATCAAACTGATCGGCAATTGAGCTAATCGTGTCACCGTCTTGCACAACGTACGTCTGTGACTGCGAGCGTCTTGCAACAGATGTTGATTGTCCGGTATCCGCTACGGAAGCGAGCGGAGCTGAAATACCAGATCCGGCAGTACTCGCCACGCCAGATCCAATCACTCCATACTCCACCTCGCGCGCAAGTGGAGTACTTATAAAAAACTGCGAAGTTTCATACATGAGTGGCTCGGGGACAAACTGTGCTTCATCCGCGACTTCCTCGGTGACACCAGCACCCTCCCCTCCCAACAACACAAGAAGTATGCTCTCATCGCCAAGTCCTTCGGCGCGTACACCGCGAGCGCCTGTGTTCAACATCGTGCTCCAAATCGCCACCAAAATAATCGCCACATGAATCGCCAAACGATTTGAGAACAAAAACAACAGACGATTCTTGGCTGGTAAATAAAGTCGGCTCATCTGACGACGCATCATCAGAATGAGCCGATACGCTGGAACAAAAAGTTTCCGGAATAAAAAGGCCCCGGTCACTTGAAATGGCCGGAGGATCCAATGCACCTTAAGCTTCAGCATGGCGCGCAAGACGATGAGCGCAACGCGCACGAAAAAATGTTTGACCGAGCTCGACAGAACGAGCCGTGGTTAATCGGCAAAACCGATCATATCGTTTTCTATACTGTTAGTCAACAAAGAAATTACTTTTTTTCGCTCTATTAAGCTCTTTATGAAGCCAACACGATGTGCTTCAGACGGACCATTCCTTTTGATCGCTTCCTGATGCGCCATTGTGCCATACCCTTTGTTAGCAGAAAATCCATATACAGGAAATTGCTCGTGAAGCTGAACCATCAAGCGATCGCGCGTCACTTTTGCGATCACTGAAGCGGCGGCGATTGATTTCACGAGTCGGTCGCCGTGGACGATGCCCCGCTGGGGAATGGTGAGCTCCGGAATTGTCCACGCGTCAACGAGGGCGAAATCTGCCACGCGGACCATCTCGATCGCACGACGCATCGCAAGATAATTTGCAGGACGCAAGCCGAACTCTTGAATCTCGATCACTGACGCCTCACCAACACCCCAGCAAAATTCTCGATTGATAATCAGGTCAAAAACTCTTTCACGAGCATCCGGACTCATGAGTTTCGAATCTGCAAGCTCCCCAATGCGACTATCCAGAGGCAGGATCACAGCCGCGGCCACAACCGGCCCAGCAAACGCGCCCGTTCCTACTTCATCAACGCCAACAATCGCCATGTAGCCCGTGGCCATGAGTTCACGTTCATGAAAAAAAGTTGGAGGGCGATGAGTTATAGAGGAATTGCCAAAACCAGACTATTTAGCTACCATTCTACAACATTATGACAATAATCTACCTTGCCATCGGCGCCGGGCTCATCGCAATCGTATACGGCATCTACCTCGCTCGCTGGATTTTGGCTCTACCAGCAGGGGACGGGAAAATGAAGGGGATCGCACTTGCGATCCAGGAAGGCGCGAACGCCTACATGGCGCGCCAGTACAAAACGGTCGCTGTTATTGGTGTCGTTTTATTTATTCTCATCGGCCTTATCCTCAATTGGACGCTGGCGATCGGCTTTGTGGTCGGGGCCGTCTGCTCCGCGCTCGCTGGCGTGATTGGGATGAGCGTCTCGGTTCGCGCCAATGTTCGCACAACAGAAGCCGCCAAGACAGGGATGAAAGAGGCACTCGACGTCGCCGTCAAAGGCGGAACGGTGACTGGACTCTTTGTTGTTGGTCTTGGGCTCCTGTCTGTCACCAGCTTCTATTGGCTCTCTGGATTTAATGTAGACGCGCTGATCGGTCTTGCTTTTGGAGGTTCACTCATCAGCGTCTTTGCGCGCTTGGGTGGTGGTATCTTCACAAAAGCGGCGGACGTTGGAGCAGATTTGGTTGGAAAAGTTGAGGCGGGCATTCCTGAAGATGATCCGCGCAACCCGGCTGTGATTGCAGACAACGTTGGCGACAACGTTGGCGACTGTGCCGGCATGGCCGCGGACTTGTTTGAAACGTATGCCGTAACCATGATTGCGGCGATGGTGCTTGGTAATTTGATGGCTCCAGATGCATCCGACACAGGACTCATTCTATTTCCACTCGCCCTTGGCGCTGTTGGAATTGTCGCCTCCATCCTTGGCACTTTCTTTATCCGCCTTGGAAAGAGTCAGAACATCATGGGAGCACTATACAAAGGTCTCGCTGCAGCGGGTGTGCTTTCAGCAATTGGCTTCTTCTTCACCACAGGAAAATTTGATTACACACCCGCCTTCCAAGGAATCAACTTTTTTCTGTCTGCACTCGTCGGCCTTGCTGTCACGGGATTGCTCATCATGATCACAGAATACTATACGGGTACGCAATACAAACCTGTCAAAAAACTCGCAGAGGCTTCGCAGACTGGACACGGCACGAATATCATTGCTGGGCTCGCGCTTTCAATGAAGTCAACGGCACTGCCGGTACTAACGATCGTGCTTGGTGTACTTATGGCCTACTCGCTTGGTGGGCTCTACGGCATTGCGGTTGCCGCGGTTGCCATGCTCTCGCTGACAGGTATTATCGTGGCGATTGATTCGTTCGGCCCGATCACAGATAACGCTGGTGGCATTGCCGAGATGGCAGACTTACCAGAGTCTGTGCGCGATGTGACTGATCCGCTCGATGCTGTTGGAAATACCACGAAGGCGGTGACTAAAGCGTATGCGATTGGCTCGGCCGGACTCGCGGCGCTCGTCTTATTCGGCGACTACGTTCACGCGCTTGAAGCCGAAGGCTCGAACATTGTCTTTGATCTCGCCGATCCAAAGGTGATTGCGGGGCTTTTCTTGGGCGGACTCGTGACATATCTCTTTGCCGCACAAGCAATGGAGGCGGTCGGACGTGCGGCTGGAGCGGTCGTCGAGGAAGTGCGCCGACAATTTCGCGAAATCCACGGCATCATGGATGGAACGGCGAAACCAGATTACGGCAGAGCAGTAGACATTGTAACCAAAGCCGCGATTAAGGAGATGGTCGCCCCCGCCCTACTTGCCGTGCTTGCTCCGATTGTTGTTGGCTTCTTGCTTGGTCCAATAGCGCTTGGTGGGTTGCTCATCGGTTCAATTATCACTGGTCTCTTCATGGCGATTTCGATGACGACCGGAGGAGGAGCATGGGACAATGCAAAAAAATATATTGAGAAAGGGAACTACGGTGGCAAAGGAAGCTTCGCGCATCAATCGGCTGTGACTGGCGACACCGTCGGCGATCCGTACAAGGACACGGCTGGCCCGGCGATCAATCCAATGATTAAAATTCTGAACATCGTTGCACTGATGATCGTGGTTTTAATTGTTTAAAAAACATATTATGCGTAACTTATTCTTGCCAATTGGATTCGCACTTCTACTGCTTGGTGCGGGTTGTTCAAATGCGAGTCCGGCCACCGACGCGTCTTTAGACTTATCGTACACACTTCCTGCTGATGGTAGCGTGACGATTACAAAGTCAACTATTGATGCCAGCGAGGTTGTGAAAGCTGACGCGCTATTCGCACAAGCAACCGAATGTGGTTATGCGCGCGCGGTGGAATATTATCTGGATATCGAAAATCTATTTGTGAACAAAAAGGCGGAACAATATGTGTTCATGTCCGTTGGTGATTATTCAGCGCCAAAAACATGGACAGTAACCGTCCTTCCAAATACGCCTCTATACGGTTCGACTGATAGTTTTAAAACTGATTTTGACATCTGCGCAGTAGGTGGAGATATGTATCCGTTTCAGTCTGGAGCAAATACTCTTGTCTTTACGAATAGTTGTGGAAGCGGTGATATGAATGATGGAGAGATAAAGGAATCTGGATGTGACGTGGCCCGTAATGCAATTGAAGCGACCATTACGGCTAAATAACCAAGCGGTCAGACTCCGCCTATCATCGAGACCAATTCACCCCGCGAAAAGCGGGGTTTTGGTTTATGTTGACCTCCATGTTCGCTCGTGCTGTAGTGAAGTAAGGAGGTAGCAAGGAAACGGCCACTTTGCTTGATCTCCCTCGTACGCTGTCCGCGCCACCTAAACAACACTGAATGATAATGGAGGTCTCATGCGACTTACTATCAATGGGCGCCGCGTGGAGTCACTCGGCGATAAGGGGTCCACGCATCTGTTCCGAGCGCAGACGACCCAAAACAAACGCCTTATTGTTGACCTCCTCATGTCGGATCGCGAACTTGGAGAACAGGAGATATTTCATCTCACGGCCGACGGACACACCATGCCCCAGCATCCAATCCGTGTGAGCGGTGGAGGACAGCGTATGAGCTGGGTATTGGCTGATGGTCTACGAAAAATTGGCATAAATGAGCTACTCATCAGTGGGCCTGACAAGAATGCCCCGTGGGCCATCGTTGAGCTCGAGATTTTGATGGTTAAAGAAGGGTCACGCGAGGAGCCACTACGGACAGGCATCCTTGAGGGCGCCCTCGCCTTCATCATCGCAGGCGCTGTCATCATCGTTGTCGCATTCGTCTGGATGTTCATAAATTGAGCCATAACGGCTTGACGAAATGAGCAATCTATGATTGAGTAATACGTTACCACAAACAGGAGGTACTAGATGCGTGTCGGCATAATCACGTGCAATCACGCGGGTCGAGCCACCATGCTCGTCGTCTTTCAACTCTACTGCGGGACAGCTCGCGCCGAGGATGGCGCAGACCTGCGCACCATTCACCGTGTGATACATGAAATTCTCGCCTATGCTGGCACGACGCCAGACAACGGCCACACGTTCCTTCGTGCCCTACGCACTTACTACCCAGAAGGAACCGCCATGTCCTACGGCGCCCTCACCGCCCTTGATCTTCCTGATCGTTAAGACACCTGCCAGCGCTTGGCGGGTGTTTCACATTAAATACGGTATACTGATGTCACTATGCCACACCAACGCTCCCCCGAAAGCACTTTCCTCCCTGAAGATTTCGAGACAGACGCCGTTCCGAACGCTATGGAAAATGAGCCTGTTGCCACACAGGTACTTCCTGAAGAGTCGTTGGAAGAACGCCTACTCGCGGTTGCTTGGGCGTGGTCAGAAAAAAAGTTACAAACAGCGCGTGTAATCATTGAAGAGGCTCGCAGTTTACGTAGCGCATTAGGAAAAAAATATGACCCAGACACCGATGATGATTTAAACAAAGCTCTACATGAAATCCAGATGTGGCACATTGAAATTGATGAGGTTGAGATCGGACAGCTTTTACATGATTTTCTGCAACGACCCTTCCGTAGAGTCTACGAAGACCTGCGAAACGGGGCACCACATCCTCGCTGGGATCAAATGCACAATAGCTCGCTCTCGAAGCTTAATAAGCCGTGGCCCACGCGTGAAGATATTGTTGCTCGCAGTCTTCCAGAGCAAGTGTGTGTTCCATACAAGATGCTTGTGAAAGCGGAAATGAATCAGTCGCTTGAAGCCTCCGTGTCTAAACAGTTGAAAGTGGCCATTAACCAAATCGAAAACCGTTTCTTCGAGGAGGCGTCAAAAAATCTACATCTTATTATTCCGTTCTTGCCAGAGATTCTCCAAGAGACTGCCAGAAAACTCGAAATCGCTACAGACGAAGCCCGATGGATGGAAGAGGCGCGACATCAAGAGCTTTTGCACCAGCAAGAAGCGCTATACGCTCATCTAGAAACATCTTATCCGGAACGCGCAAAGGAAATCCAAAGACGCCGGCTGGTCGAACGCGTGATGCGCGAAGGGCACCTGATTGATGAACCACAGCCATTCACGTTGCAAATTATGGTTGGTGGGCATATTTCAACGCAACAGGTTGGAAACTCCAAACCAATGATTGCTACGTTCGAGCTCGATGTAGATGGGAACATCGAGCGTGTTTCAACCATTATAAAATTTGAAATAAGCGACCTCTACACACGGCCGGGGGTTAGCCCAGGTTCCGGTCCAATGCGAGAAGTGGTTGGTGCGATTCACGCAACAGCATTAGGTGTTGATATTCCTCCAGTCACCCTGCGTCAGCTTGAGGGCTATGGACGAGTCTCTGTTCACGAACGCGTAGAAGCTGAATCTTGCCGGCGACAGCAGGATTGGTACAAAACGGAAAGCGCGCGCTTCAACAAGGCTATGGCACTCATGGCCATGGAAGACCACCTCGTCTTTCGATTGGACGGAGCTTCGCGCAATCTACTCCTGCGCGATGATCGGTTGTACAAGATTGATTGCGGATCTGACATCCCATCAACTGGCAACAGGTGGAAAAATTCCGCGCCTTTGTACATGAAACAAGAAGAACCAGTGCCGGATGAAGTCATCCGCGTAGTTAAGGCATACGCAGAATCTCCAGCAAAAGAAATTTTTAAAACAGCCGTCAGACAACTGCCTGAAAACATGAACGCTTATCTGCTTGATTATGAAGATCGTCTCGCAAAAAGTCTTTCATTGACCGCATACCCAAAATACCCGCTCTCAAAACCACAAGAAATTGATTTTGCAGACCCGTCTTTCATCGAGGCTTTTAGAAAAACAGCTTAATATGCAACACGTTTACATAGGGCAAACACAAAACGATATTCTCATACCACTCCTCACGCTTCGACTTAGGAACGGCATCGTTGAATTTGATGGCGACGCACAGCTCACAGAGACGTTGCGTGAAGGTGTTGTTGATACACAAGGAAACATACTCACCCCAGATGATGGTTATTTATTTTTGGTCGCTGTTTCGCGGCAGTTCGATCACCCGTCACTCGTTGCCTCCGACGTCATCGAGGGTTGACCCATCCCTTCGCGAAGGGATGGGTTGACGCGCTAGCAAAGCTTCGTTAAGCTACCGAAACTATGCCAACCATCATACGTGAAAATCTTCCACGCCGTGCGGTAAAACTCACCATCACGGTAAGCGCCGAGGAAATGAGTCCCGATCTCGTGCGTGCCACAGAGCGTTTGAGCGAGCATGTACAAATCCCAGGCTTTCGTTCGGGTCACGCCACCTATGAGGCAGTGAAGTCGCACGTCGGAGAGATGAAAATTCTCGAGGAGGCGCTTGAGGAAATCGTTCGCAAGACGCTAGTCGAAGCTACAGACAGTGAAAAGATTGAAACAGTGGGCTCTCCTTCTATCAACGTCGAGAAGATGGCGCCGGACAACGATCTCGTCTATACGGCCGAACTTGCGCTCATGCCGGTTGTCGAAAAACTTGCAGATTACAAAACACTTTCCGTGAAAGCAAAAGACGCGAGCGTTAAGGACGAGGACATTGACAAGACGCTCGTTGAACTACAAAAAATGCGACGCGTGGAAGTCCGATCAGGCGCCGATGCAACAGCAACAAAAGAAGACAAAACTGTCATTGATCTCGTCATGAAAAAAAATGGTGTAGTTGTCGAAGGAGGCACGGCAAAAAATTATCAAGTTTATCTCTCGGAGCCGCACTACATTTCGGGTTTTGCAGACGAGCTTCTCGGCATGAAAGAGGCTGGAACAAAAATATTTACCATACCCTTTCCAAAAGAGCACTATCAAAAACATTTGGCCGGTGAAAATGTGGAATTTGAGGTCACTCTCAATGAGCTCTATCATTTGGAGTTGCCTGTGCTTGATGACGTATTTGCTACCATGCTTGGACAAAAAAATTTGGACTCGCTAAAAACGGTATTGCGCGCAAATATGACTGATGAAAAGAGCCGTGAGGAGGCCTTACGACAGGAGCGTGAAATGCTCTCGCTCATTGCCAATAGGTCGCGCTTCAGCGAGATGCCGGACCTGCTCGTCAACCAGGAGGTAAACAAAATGGTGCAGGAACTTGAACACGCGATTGAAGAAAAGGGTGGAAAGTTTGATGACTACTTGAGTTCTATTAAAAAAACACTCGCCCAGCTAAAACTCGACATCACGCCACAAGCAATTGAACGCATCAAAGTAACGCTTGTCATCCGCGAACTTGGTAAACAGATGGAGCTTGGTGTGAGCGAGCAAGAGATGGACACTGCGCTTGATGAACTTGTCGCCCAGTATCCAGACAAAGAATCAAAAGACCGTATCTACTCTGTCGAGTATCGCGAGTACATAAAAATTGCACAGCGCAACAAAAAGGTTGTTGAAAAATTGCGTGAGACAATGGTCAAATAAAATTTAAACGAGCGTCTCTGCGTGAGCCGCTCGTTTTTGTTTGCGAAAGATGAAGGAAAGAACGTGCGGTCGCTAGGAGTTGCGCAACCGGTCGCCGATGTCGCCCGCGCCGTTGCCATCGCCGTCGCCCTCTTCAGCGCCGAACCCACAGATGTACTTGCGCTCATTGAGCTTTCCGTCCGTGCGCCCAATGAAGATAGCGACATCGGGATGTTCCTTCCTGACACGCTCAATCCCTTCAGGTGCCGCGAGCACACAGACGAAGATGATGTTGTTCGCACCGCGATCTTTCAACAGCTGAATCGTCAAGCACACGGAACCGCCAGTGGCGAACATGGGATCAAGAATGAAGCAGGCCAATCCGGCCAGGCTTTCGCGAGCCTCTTCCTTCGGAATCTTGGACACGTAGACCGAGGAAATCGCCGTCGCTTCGTCACGGACAACACCAACGTCCCATACGTGAGCGCGCGGAAGAAACTCACGAAACGGCGGAAGGATACCGAGGCCTGCGCGCAGAATGGGAATGAGCGCACACTCATCGAGCTCAACACCGCCAGATGGACCAAGTGGCGTCTCGATCTGGCGCTCTGACGTCGTCATCCCACCGGTCGCACGAATGGCGAGAAAGTACCCAAGACGCCTCAAAAGCACCTCGACGCGTTCAGAATCGGTCGTCCTGTCGCGCAACTCGGTGAGCATGGCGCGTGCAGGAGGGAAGTCAAGAAAAACGTTGCGGTTGATAGTTGACACAGGACCTCCGTGGTTGGGTCGCTATGAGTCTACGCGAGCGCCTCGCGACTGGCAAATCTATCATCTACCATCTACAATTCAGGCATATGAAATTCGGCGCTCATGTCTCTGTGGCCGGTTCGCTCGCCAACGCCCCCAAAAATGGTGGAGAGCTTGGTTGTGAAGTGATTCAAATTTTCTCGCGCCCCCCACAATCGTGGAGCGCAAAGCCAATCACACAAAAAGAGGCGGACGCGTTCAAGGCGTCAATGAATGAACACTCAATTACGGCATGCTACATCCACGCGCCGTATCTCATCAACCTAGCCTCAAGTAACAATCGCACGCGCCACGGCTCGGTGACGATGTTGCGACAAGAACTTGAACGCGGGACGCAAATTGGAGCGAGGGCCATGATGTTTCACCCGGGCTCGGCAAGGGATGTTGGACACGAGAAGGGTGTGAAGATGGTAATTGAGGGACTCAATCACATCCTCGACAGCTACAAAGGTAGTTGCCAGCTATTAATCGAAATCTCCGCTGGTGCCGGTGCAGTGATGGGCGACACGTTTGAGGAGATTGCGGCGTTTATTGATGGGGCGGAGCGAGGAAAAGAGATCGGCGTGTGTTTTGATACACAACATGCGTTTGCCTCGGGCTATGATTTACGTACAAAAGAGGGGGCGGACGAGGTGTTCAAACACTTCGACAAAACCGTTGGGCTCAAAAGACTTATTGCAAGCCATTGCAACGACTCAAAGGTAGAGTTTGGTTCGCACAAAGATCGTCATGAGCATCTCGGAAAGGGTTTAATTGGCCTTGCTTGCTTCAAAGCAATCGTCGCACACCCAAAACTCAAACATCTCGACTTGATCCTTGAGACACCGTGGGACGATTTACTGCATAAAGACATAGAAATTCTAAAAAAGATAAGAGCGACAGTCTATTATGCTCATAACGGTCCACACACGTCCAAACGCCAAAAAAAATGAGCTTGAATGGCTAGATGAGGATACGGTCAAGGTCGGCATAACCGCCCCTGCTGTTGGAGGAAAAGCAAATTATGCGCTTGTCGTGTTCCTTGCCAATCACCTTGGAGTGCCAAAAACACACATTCGCATTGTGCGAGGACTTACAGCGCGTATTAAGCAAGTCGAAATTGATGCTAAAGTTAGCAAAGTAGATTGACAAAAGAAGGATTTTCAAATATGATGTGTTGATCTAACAATTAACACCTCCCGTATGGAAACCTGTCCATCATGCCAAAAAGACCCATGCGAATGTGCCCCAGTACAGGCCTAACAAACAAAAAACCGACCAAAATTGGTCGGTTTTTTGTTACTTTGGCACCTCGTCGAGCCCACCTTGCGACCACGGGTGGCACCTCGAAAGACGCTTCATTGCCAAAAATATCCCCTTAATGACCCCAAACCGACGAATTGCCTCATAACCGTACTGCGAACAACTCGGATGAAAGCGGCAATAACCGTCCGGATAAAAAATTTTGAGAAGCCCGTGATCAAACGAGATCAAAATTTGATAAGTCTTAATTGCCACAAGCGCCGGAATACCAAAAACCCACATATATCAAGCTTTTTTCAGTAGTTTAGCTCGCTCAAGAGCATGAACAATGTGCCTCTCGATCTCGGAAAAATCGGCCTTGAGTGCCTCTTTCCGCACGAGCATCGAAACATCAAACCCGGCGACCAGCCGTGGAAGCTGTTTTTCTAAAATAGCCCTCACTTGTCGCTTGAGCTTGTTGCGCACCACAGCTTTCTTGGAAATTTTTGTCCCAACCACAATCGCAAAGCGGGTTGCTGGCAGACCTGTTGGCGCAAACTTGAGTCCGCACAACTCATCAAATACGCCTTTCCCTTTTGCGAAAAGGCGTTTAATGTCCGTCTCTCGTCGCAACCGGTTGGAGGCGGGCAACACACTACTTCTTTTTTTGTGCCACGGCAACACGCTTGCGTCCTTTTGCGCGGCGTCGGCGAAGAACGGCACGGCCAGACTTGGTTTTCACCCTAGAACGGAACCCGTGAACCTTTGCGCGGCGTCGTTTCTTCGGTTGATATGTGCGTTTTGGCATACAGAGTTATAAGTATAGGAACAGATGTGGTTTAACAGAAACAGTATACACATTTCATCCACAATTAATCAACAGGATTACACACGTTTTGGCCTCTTGCCCATCTGTCCATGTGTGGGTTAATATAACGATCGTCCTTGGACATTCGTTCACCGACTCACATGTTGAGTTTCACATGCTTTATGAACACGAACGAACTGTGGCAATCAGCGCTTGGCGAGCTCGAGCTTAAGCTTTCTAAAGCAAACTTTACGACATGGTTTAAAAATACCTTTATCGCCACCTTTGAGAATGGCGAGATGAGCGTCGCTGTGCCGAACACATTCACAAAAGCATGGCTTGAGAAAAAATATCACCGTGATATCCTGACCTCTTTACAAAATATTACAGCAAATGGCGTACGCACGATTGTCTACCGTGTGGAGACCCGCCAACCAAACCCTATGACGGTTCGTTTAGGCAACGAACCAGAAGAAGCCGAGCCGTTTGTTAATGAACAGCCGTTTCGCACACATGAGGAATCACCAAGTAACTCAAATGGTCGCTCTGCCGGCGACCTCACGCTCAATCCGCGCTATAGCTTTAGCAATTTTGTCGTTGGAAAGATGAATGAGCTTGCACACGCGGCTTCGCAGGCGGTCTCTGCACAACCGGGTACGGCTTACAACCCTCTGTTTATCTACGGCGGAGTTGGTCTTGGCAAAACACACCTCTTGCAGGCAATAGGCAATGAGATGCTCAAGCGCAGTAAGCAAACACGCATCATGTACGTTACTTGCGAACGCTTTACCAACGAATTTATTGACGCGGTGCGCACTGGAAAGGGCCACGAATTCAAGGACTGTTATCGCAACGTTGACCTTTTGCTTATTGATGATATCCAGTTCATCACAAGTAAGGAGCGCACCCAGGAAGAATTCTTTCACACGTTCAACGCCCTGCACCAACACAATAAGCAAATAGTTCTCTCCGCGGACCGCCCGCCAAAAGCGATCCCCGGACTTGAAAACCGCCTCCTTTCGCGTTTTGAGTCTGGCATGATGGCGGACGTTGGCGCGCCAGACCTTGAAACACGTATGGCAATTTTGGAAGCAAAGTGTAATGAAAAAAAATATTTTTTGGAAAAGGATATAATCCACCATGTAGCAAGCGCAATTCAATCAAATATTCGTGAGCTTGAGGGGGCACTGACTAAAATAATCGCCTACCACCAGTTCAAAAACATACAACCGAACCTGGAAACGGTTGGCTCTCTTCTCACAAGCTTCCAGCCAACACAGCTCAAAAAGACTATCACCCCCCGCCAGCTTATTCAGGCCGTTGCCTCGTATTATGATCTACAAATTCACGACCTCCTCGGTAAAAGTCGCGAAAAACGCCTTGCCCTTCCACGACAGATCGTTATGTTTATCATGCGCGAGGAGATGAGATCCTCCTACCCATCAATCGGTGCCGAACTTGGAGGACGAGACCACACAACAGCAATGCACGCATACGGAAAAATTCAGAATTGTCTAAAGAGTGATGAAAAATTACAACGCGACCTTGAGCTAATTAAACAACGACTCGTTGCGTTGTAGGTGTGGAAAAAGCTGTGGGTAAAAAATAATTTTTCTACCTCCACAAAAAAATATCCCCATTCTTTCACAGATAATAAAGGCGTTCATCAACAGCAACGAAACAAAGAAAAGGCTTCTCCCATCTACTTAAACTGAAACCTTTCCACTCTGTCCACTCCCTTACTGTTACTACTGGTTCCCTATTAATTTAAAAACTAATAACCGACAGGATGTGAAACTTTCATGCACACGAGACAATTTATACCGAGGTCTTTCAATCACAAGTCATGTTGGGGGAAAGAATGTTAATCTACCAATTCTCTCAAACGTGCTTATAAAGGCGGAGGGAGGAATAATAAAGATGACAGCAACAAATCTTGAAATGGCAATTAGTTGTCTTGTTCGCGGGAAGGTTGAGGAGGAGGGAGAATTTACAGTGCCTGTAAAACTTTTTTCTGACTTTGTTTCCCTTTTGCCGGAAGGGCAGGTGGATATGGAGGTTAAGGACGAAGCACTACACATAAAGTGTGGAAGTCATTCAACCCGCGTGGCCGGCCTTTCAGCGTCCGAGTTTCCTTTAGTACCGAGTGTTGAGGGGGGTTTTCTCTACACCGTCCCGTCAAGCAATATGAGCCACACTCTTTCGCGGGTTTTGTTTGCGGCCGCAAATAATCAGTCGCGCCCAGAGCTTACGGGGGTGAATGTTCAGTTTAATGAAATAAATGAGGGGGCCGGAAAGGTAGTTTTTGCGGCAACAGATAGCTATCGTCTTTCTGAAGTTGTTAGTCACTGTGGTGGTTCGACAGAAATCCGGTCGGCGATCGTACCGTCGCGTGCCCTTGCGGAGATCGGGCGCGTTCTGTCCGTCTTCAAAGATGACGTTGAGGTACCTGGAGCCGTTGAGTTTGTGCTTACGGAAAACCAAGTGGTGTTTCGTTTTGGTTCGGTGGAGCTCACCAGTCGTACTATTGATGGTGTATATCCGAACTACCGCCAGATCATTCCAACACGCCTTGAGACGCAGGCTCGCCTGCAAACAGACGACCTTGCCCGCTCCATTAAGGCGGCCAGTCTGTTTGCGAGGACTGGGCTGTTTGATGTATTGGTTGATCTAGACACCACTAACAAATACTTGCGAGTAACTGGAACGGACGCCGCGCGCGGTGAAAATTCTTCGACGTGCGAAGCCGACCTTACGGGTCCGTCAAACCACGTCACTCTCAACTATCGCTATTTACTTGACGGCTTGTCTGCAATGGACGCGCAGGAAACTCTTTTTCAGATGATTGACGCCAACAACCCTTGTGTCCTAACACCAGCAGTGACGGATCCAACAACAGACAAGTTTATATATATTGTAATGCCTATCAAGGCATAACTCTTTAGAACGCATGGAGGTTTATCTACTGTGCCAAATCAAACGCAGAAGCATCGAGTTGATCCGTGACAGTGATTCGAACATCGTCCGCTCGTTCTTCTTCGTCACCTTCGCGCTTAAGCGTTGCAGAGAGCGTATAAATACCTTCGTCCGGGAGCGTCCATGTAAACGTAACAAATGGAGAACTAGGATTTTCCACCTTCCCATCAAACACACGAGACCCGTTGGTGCTTTCGACGCGCAACTCAACACTCTTCACATCACTCACGCCGTCCACTTCGACCACCACAAGGTAGGTCGTTTGCGTTTTTAATATATCTTGTCCATTGATCGGACTTGTGATGGCGATGGACGCTTCTGGTGCCTCGGACTCTACATCTATTTCAAATTCGTCAGACCCTGCATTATCAACGTCGTCGTAGGCCGTTGCGGTCACATTGTATTTGCCAGTGCCCACCCAAGATGGCAGGGTGAACGCGCCCCCCTCGCCCGCATCTGTCTGGGCCACAAAAGCCCCGTTGATAAAATATTCAATGCGTGAAACTCCTCGCGGAGCTTCAGCCTCGAGTCTGATCTCAACCTCGCGCGTATCAACTGAAACCCACTCAATACGCACCTCTGGCTCATTGACCTTCGTGTGGACATCGTCTTCCTCTGTCGGTACATCGCATCGTGTTAACGACGGACCGTTGGGATTAGCGGTATTTTGTCGCTCCATCCAACTGGTGATCGCGGTCTCCCAGTTTGTATACTGTGCGTTTTCAGACGGATTTTTTGGTGAGTCGCCAAGCGGATCCGACGGGTCTACATAGTGCAGAATGGAGTGATATTCGCCACAGACA
>JBBTQF010000010.1:0-18113 GCA_038065815.1 Patescibacteria group bacterium | reverse complement strand
GATGAAGCATCTGCTACCGTCCTTTGGGATTCAGACCACTGCATTTCTCGTGACTGACGGGTTCGAACAGATGCGTGCGCGGTTGAACAAGTCGGTGCGCAATTAGTCATTCATTCGGCCACTAAATCCATTGGTGGGCATGGCGATCTGATTGCTGGGATTGTGTCCGGCTCGGACGAGATGGTCTCTGCGATCAAGGCGACGCGTACTATTTTAGGCACCATGGCTGATCCGCACACCGCGTGGCTTTTGCTCCGTAGCCTTGAGACTTATAAGGTGCGAGTGGAGGCAGCCGAACAGAAAGCGATGAAGGTGGCAAAGGCTCTCTTGGCGCACGGATCTGTGGAGAGGCTTTATTTTCCCGGTTTTACTGCGGATCGCGAGCAAATGGCGCGGTACGAGGCGCAGTGTAAAGGTCATGGTTCGCTAATGTCGTTCACGGTGCGTGGCGGTCGTGCAGAGGCGTATCGCGTCCTTGATTCGTTGCGCATTGTGAAGCTCGCGGTGAGTCTCGGTGGAACAGAATCGCTCGCAGAGCATCCGCGTACTCACACCCACTCGGATGTGGCCGATGTGGATCTTGACCGTTTCGGTGTCACGGAGGGAATGATTCGTCTTTCAGTCGGTCTTGAGGATGCCGACGATGTGATAGCTGATCTTTTACAGGCGCTCGATTGACTGACGTCCCTCTCGCATGTCGTTATACGGCACGCTTTTGCTTTTGCATGGTATCATTACGTCAATATGCAAGATGCTCTCTTTATCGGCGCAGGCGAAATCGGCACGGCGCTTGCTAATGTCGTCAAGGGCCGTGCGAACGTCGTTATGTGGGATAAAAATCCAGAATTGGTGTCTGGAATGAAGTCGCTTGAGGAAAACGTGCTTGGATCTTCTGTTATATTCATCTGTGTTCCATCGTGGGCCGTCCGTGATCTTCTTATTCGTATTGCGCCATTCCTGCGTCACGAAGCGATCGTCGTTTCACTTGCAAAAGGCATCGAAGAGAAAACTCTTAAAACGATGGAGGTAGTTCTGGAAGAATCGCTTCCTTCAAATCAGAAGTTCGGCATTCTTGGCGGACCGTTACTTGCGGAAGAGATTATGGACGGACTGCCCGGCATTGGCGTATTTGCGTCGAAGTCTCACCAAGCCTTTGTGGAGATTTCAGCCATCTTTGATCATTCTAACATTCGATTGGAATATAACGACGATCCGCATACTGTTGCGCTTGTTGCCGTACTCAAGAACGTGTACGCAGTAGGGCTTGGCATAGCCGAAGGACTTGGCTGGGGCTGGAACGGGAAGGGCTGGCTCGCGGCACAGGCAATGCGAGAGATGAGAGATCTCGTGGAAATTCTTGATGGAGAGCGAAGTAGAGTTGATGGGTCTTCTGGTGCAGGTGATTTTCTCGCTACTGCGATGAGTCCAAATTCCAGCAACCGTGGAGCTGGGCTCGAAATCGCGCAAAGTGGAACGTGCAAGGTTCCGAGCGAGGGATGTCGTTCCATGCCGTCGCTTCTGTCGTTACTTCATGAGAATATTAGCCAGTTTCCACTTCTTTTTTCCATTAATCGCGTTATCATCAAAGATGAAAACTCAAAAAATGTATTTCAGGATTTGTTCACCGCACGTTAAACCGCAGACAGGTTAGGCGCATAGTCGCTCCTTGCTTTTTTACTCGGATTATGGTTGACTCGTACATCATTTTGCATGACGAAGAGATAATAGATTTAATTTGAACTATGAATGACTTTTTTGGACTTGGAATTGCACCGAACCTGCTCGACACGCTTTCACGATCCGGCTACACAGTTCCCACTCCGATTCAGTACAAAGCGATCCCGTTCGGGATTCAAGGGAAGGATCTTGTCGGCATCGCGCAAACTGGTACAGGTAAAACTCTTGCCTTTTCGATCCCTATGATTCAGCAGTTGAGTTCTGGGAAAGGCACAGGGCTTATTTTGTTGCCAACGCGTGAGCTGGCTCTGCAGGTTGAGGAGACAATTCGTAAGTTCGGCGCGCGTTTTGCTATTCGCACGGCTGTGCTGATTGGCGGTGCCTCAATGAACATGCAGTTGCAGGCACTCAAAAAACAACCACAGGTTTTGGTTGCAACCCCCGGCCGTCTGATTGATCACATGGAGCACAACTCCGTGCATCTCAACGAGGTGCGTATTTTGGTACTTGATGAGGCTGACCGTATGCTCGACATGGGATTTGCGCCACAGCTCAATCGTATTCTTGATGCGATTCCGCGTCAACGCCAGACGATGCTTTTTTCTGCAACCATGCCTGCGGAAATTGCAAAGATGGCGGCACGTCATATGAAAATGCCAGTTCGTGTTGAGATCGCACCATCAGGCACGACGGCCGAGCGTGTTGAGCATGAACTTTTTGTCGTATCTAAAAATGACAAAATGCGTTTACTTGAAAAATTACTCGAAGAGTACCATGGCACAATTTTGGTTTTCTCGCGCACAAAACATGGCGCAAAAAAAATGACGCGCGTGGTGCGTTCAATGGGGCATAAGGCAGCCGAGATTCACTC
The DNA here is from genome assembly GCA_038065815.1 of Patescibacteria group bacterium. Classification (GTDB taxonomy): domain Bacteria; phylum Patescibacteriota; class Patescibacteriia; order UBA9934; family CAMTUG01; genus JBBTQF01. Next base: position 15,565 of record JBBTQF010000010.1, on the reverse strand, counting down.
GGATCGTTCGCTCGCGCAACGACGCGAGGCGCTTGATGGATTCAAGTCTGGCAAGTACCGCGTGCTGATTGCCACCGATATTGCCGCCCGTGGCATTGATGTGAAGGGAATCGAGCTGGTCATCAATTATGATTTGCCGGATCAGGCCGAGGATTATGTGCACCGTATTGGTCGCACCGGTCGCGCAGGGCATTCTGGGAAAGCGATTTCGTTTGCGACAACAGATCAAGGATCAGACATTCGACAAATTGAACGCCTCTCCCGCGTGCATTTGCCTGCAAAAAAATTGCCAGAGCTTCCACCAGCGCGTCAACAACCAGACATGGAGCAGGATCGTTTTAGTCGTACGCGATCACAGCGACCTCATCAAGGCGGTGGCGGACAGTCGCGTCCGAGTTACGGCGGTGGTCAGAGGCGATCGAGCCACAGGAGTGATCAGAGCCATTCGAGTTACGACGGCAGACAAGGTAGTCAGAGTCCACAGGCAGGACAAGACGGACAAAGCCGTCAGGGCGCACAGAGTGGTCGTGGCGGACGCGGCAGTTCTCGTAACGCCCGTCCAACCCGCGGACCGAAAAAGTATTATGGTGGGATGGGTCTATAAAATCTTTACTTTTTTCTATCGTTGAAACTCAAATACGGTTGTTGCGCCGTTGTCAATTACAACCCAGTCGTCGGCTTCACGTTTTGCATTCTCGATAATTTTATCCGCGAGAAACCAGTAATCGTTCACGACAAAATAAGCGGTATCTACGCCGGCCAGATCCATCGCCTCAACTGCTCGCTGGTGCGTTGGGCCGAGGTTGACCATTTTTAAGTAGAGTTCATACATAGCTCCGCCTGTTGGAATCGGATAGTAAAATACATCACCGTTGAAGTAAGTCTCAAAGCCGTATGTTTTGAGCGCCGCCGCGGAGACAGCTTGGTTGGCGAGCACAATGTACATTCCAGGCTCCTGCTGTCCATGAATATATTCAACCGTCGCGAAATCGCTTGTACCGACATTGAAACCTCGACTTATTTCATAATTGTCATGGCGCGGGTAAGTCATATAGACAACGGAGGTCAGGACGATAGCTGTGAGCCCGACGGCGCCGACTTTAATGGCGAGAGGTTTGGTGAAAAGTCTCCTTGACCAGTCAGTGAGAGTGAGGCCGACGAGTGGCAAGGCAAAAAACTGTGCAAGTTGCAAAAGGCGATCGGCATAGTTACTGCGTTCGTACTCAATTAGGAATGAGAACTCGAACAAGCGGTCAAGAAGGATGTAATTGACGAGCATGAGTATTGAGATGAGGCCGAAAAGACGCAAAGCGTGGAGATCCTCGTTTTTTTTTGCGATACGATAGCCGATGATGCCCATGATGAGCACGATGAGTGTTTGATTCCAGCCAAAGAGATAGACAAGGTCTTTCAAGGCGTTGAAACGATTTTCAAAAAAGAAATCAAAGCGCAACATTTCAAATAGCGGAAGAGGGAATAAGTTTTCAGGATGAAAAGCAATCGCTTGCCCACTGATGAGACTGTTGGCGACAAATAGGATAGGCATAATGATTGCTCCTATACCTACGAGTGGCCAGAACGAGCGATAGCAACTTTTGTCCTGCTTGACAGATCTTGATATCAACAAAAACAGCATGGCCGGAATCCCAGAAAGTGGATGAGTGACAATGGCGGCGATTGTGAAAAGAGATGGAAGGAAATTGCGTCCGGGGATGAGAGAAGAAAGGATCACGAGTAAGACCCAGAAATTTGCAAGACCTTGTGGAGTGGTAACAATGAAGCTCGACAGAGGGATAAGAAAGATGGCAAATACACCAAAGGCAGTGTTACCGCGCCCCGCCGAGTTAATCCTTTTGAAGGAGATGAGAATAATCGGCGCGAGCAAGAGTGTTGCAAGCAGTGGAAGCAAAAATGAATCGCTCACATCTACAGGAATGGAAAATAAGTTTGTAGCAATGACGATGATCGCGTATTGACCGACGTAGTAAAGTGGTTTTGGAGTGATGGTGCCGTTCTCGACTATATGTTGCTCGGTGGCTTGGTGGATGAACGAGTCAAAGCCGTATCCGAGCGGGTAGACGAATAGAGCGACAGAGATCGTCAGGAAAAATAACGCTACAAAAAGAAGTTTTGAGCGTGAGGCGACCGTGAACAGTGAAAAAAGAAAAACGACAAGAAAAAAAACAGGTGGGATCACTAGCCATGGTGAGCGGACAGGAGTGAGAATCTGTGTGTTGAGTAGGAGAGAGACGGTTGCGATAAAGAGTATGGTGGCTGGAAGGATAGTGACAGATTTGGAAATTAAGAAATTGGGCAATTTTGGAAAAGCGGAATCTCTATGCTGGAGGAAGGGAACTGCAAGGATGACAAGAAAAATGATGATGAGGGAGGCAAGTGGTGTCAACTCGAATAAGTAGTACGCAATCGCCCCTAGGATGCTTACTGAAGCGAGAAGTGTGGCTATGCCGAGCGCAAGCCGTTCATGCAATAGATGTCCAAAGAAAAAAAGAAAGACTGTAAGAAGCACGACGCCAAGTAGGCTCGACTGCCACGCAAAGGCATTGGTGATCAAAATCGCTAGGAAAGCGAAGCTTACGATGCTATAGTTGAGAAGCGCGAGGGGTCGCATATACCCCGCCATTATGACATCTGTTCGCGATCCAGCAAAACTTTACCCGTTCGACTACTTGCTCAAATATACGATTATTCCACTCATCCCGCGGTGGATCACGCCGAACCAGATTACGCTTCTGCGCATCATCTGCGTGCCCATCGTTGCTTGGCTTTTGTCGGTAGAGAATTATAATGTCGGTATTCCGGTGTTTATTCTGGTCGCCTTTTCCGACGCGATTGATGGAGCGCTGGCCAGACTTCGTCATCAGATTACGGCATGGGGAACATTTTATGATCCTGTCGCTGACAAACTTCTCATCAGCGTGGCAGTGCTTATTATTGTCATGAAGCACATCAATCCTATTTTTGGTTTCATAATTATTGGCATCGAGGTTGCGATCATGATCGGTGGATACATCAACCGTCGTAACGGGAGGCCACGTTCCGCGAATTTGTGGGGGAAAATAAAAATGTTTTTACAGTTTGCTGGCGTGACTCTTTTGATGCTCGCGGTCTGGTCAGGTGCGACATTATTTGTGCCGTTCTCGATTGGCCTTCTGTCACTGGCGATCGTATTTGCTGTGATCTCGTTGTACACCTATGGGCTCTAAACTCCGTCTTGATTTTGTGGCGCTTGGGGTCTTCTCGCTCATTTTTTTTATTTCGAGTTCGATTCTTATTTGGCAAAACGCAACCACGTTTAATTCGCCAGACGAAAATGCCAACGCCATATTTGCGCATCAATTTGCTGTCAGCTCGAAGCTTTGGTTTGATGAGCAATTGAATTTTGAGCTCAACAACTTATTGCATCCACGCAGTGTCATGGCGATTTCCGGTCGGCTTCTTCCTGTCAGTTTTCTTGGTATGCCGATGATCTATGGTTTAATCGGGAAAGTTTTCGGTCTGCCTATTGTTGGTCTGGTGACTCCGCTTCTTGCTATCGCGGCAGTATTTGCGTGGAGATCTATTGTCGAGCGTTTATTTGATTCTCGATCTCTTGCTTTTCTCTCCGCACTTGCTGTTTTATTTCATCCTAGCTTTTGGTACTACTCTGGTCGTCTCTTCATGCACAACGTGCCGTTTGTGTCGTTCCTGATCCTTGCTGTCTACTTCGCCATCCGTCACCGACACCGTAATTGCTCAATTACGCAATTACTCAATTACTTCCTTTCCGGCCTTTTCCTCGCTCTCGCCCTCTGGTTCCGTACCTCCGAAGTTATTTGGGTCGCGCCACTTGCTCTTTTTCTTCTTATAACGGCGCGTCGCTATCTCAAGATCGGCGTGCTCGTAATTCCATTCACGGCGATCGTCTTACTCTCGCCGATGCTCTACATGAATTCCGTTCTCTATGGAGGTATATTTGAGATGGGTTATACGGCCAGCAAGGAGGCTATCCAATCTGAAATATCGAATATCGAACCTTCTACGACCGCCAGCCTTCAGTCAACAATTCTAAATTCTCAATTACCATTCGACATTGCCCCATCAGCTATCTTAAAAAATATTTATCACTACGCTTTTGAACTCTATCCATGGCTTTCGATTACCACCATCCTCGGCGCGCTGATTATGATCGGGCGTAGAGCCTCCTTTTTATATTTGATCGTAACAATTTTTGTCACCGCTTGGTTATTTGCGTTTTATGGTAGCTGGTCGTTTCACGATAATCCTGATCCATCCCTGGTGACGATTGGCACGTCGTATGTGCGCTACTGGCTCCCGGTATTCGTGTTGTGGAGTCCTTTTGTCGCACAGTTTCTTGTGTGGTTTGCGGATCGCATGAAGACCACCTTCACGCGTCGGGCCATGCTCGGTTTTACGAGTTTGCTTTTGATGAGCTTGAGTGTGCGTCCTGTCTTTTTTGCCGAGGACGGACTTGTGCCGATTCGTGAGAGCGTCGCCGTATTCGCAGTAAAGCGAGCTCGTATTCTTGAACTCACCGCCGAGCGAGCGATCATCATCGTTGATCGAGCGGATAAGTTTGTGTGGCCTTATCGTCGTGTTGTGCAACCACTTCGCAGTGAGACAACTTATGACGCCTTACCCACGCTTGTTGCACAGGCCGACCTCTATTATTTTGGCATCTCTCTACCATCATTGGATCTCGATTATCTGAACAACGAAAAACTGGCTATCATGAATCTCAAGATCGAGTTCATCGAGCAGATTGGTGACGAATCACTGTATCGAATTTCCAGCATTTCTTCATAGCCTCTGTCTCATTTGCCACATCTGTCTTCTATGTACCAACGGCTTCTGCAAATTTGTATTTTGTTGAGTCCGCTTCTTCTCTTACTTTACCTCCTCCGCATTGATATCAATCCAAGCGGTGTGTTTGAGATCAGACAAACTGTTGGCGAACTTTCGCCATACATTGACCGGCTCCTTCCTGACACGCGAGTGCTCGGCGTGACGTATGGAGATGGTGGCGCGTACCAACTGGTGATTGGCGAACCGACTTATCTGTCTATTCATCCGCCAGGCGAATACGAAACCGTGCGTGTTGAGCTCATGTTTCAAAATGAATCACAACCGATTATTGAAATCGGCCTTGTTGTGAATGAGGAGCCTTTGCAGTACACGCTTGAGCCTTTGCAGAATCTCGTTTTAGATCAGAGCTTATGGCCGAGTCTTGAGGAAAATGGCATTACGTTATTCCAACGTAAGCAGGTGTACGAATCTATTACAGCGTTTGAGGCTGATCCTCCACAGCGCTCGACCATTGCCACGTTTCACCATGAGCTGGCGCAACCGTATCAGGACATTAGTTATCAACCGACCGGTTTACTATCCACTGTCCGCACATCTTTGCGTGGATATCACGAGTATCTCACTTACATCAAAAATGAACCGCTTATGTTGCAAACTGCGTTTATGGACATGAATCGGCAATATGGTGATGATCCTATTGAGCTTTTAGCTGTGAATGAGAATGGCGAGATAGTTGGTTCGACGCGGGTAGAGGATGATGGGGAGATTGAGGCGACACAGCAAGGATCGGGTTTGCGCAACACCAGTCTGGTCGTTTCTGACTTGCCCGAAGGAGTTTACAAAGTGATTATGAAGGCAGGGCGCGATATTTTTTTTCGGTCGCTGACCACGCGACAGCGCTACATGACTTTTGTGGGGCCGGTGTTTATCGGCGATGAGGTTGGGTATCGTGAGACGCCGAGCCCAGTCTCTTTTCTCACGAATGGCAAGCATCTTTCGTTTGAGACGTATCATGCTGACGCGGCGCAGGAAGTAACGATCGGGTCGGATACGCTCTTACTACCAGAGGCGAAAGTGCGTTATGATCACGAGGTGCTGGACGCCGGTCTCGTCAGCGTCTCGGCCGAGGCAGGAGATTTTTTTATGACAGGCGATGGTAAGGTTGCGTTCATGCGATCGCAGTTTTTCAATCCAGATCCGGTGAGGTTAAGTTCCATAACCAATCTAGATGATCTCGGCATTGACTTTATCATTGCTGAATACACGTCGCCAGAAAAAGTCGGCGACTGGCTAAAGGCGTCGGCGATGTTTGAACTTTCAGATTGGCTCAAAAAACAACCGGACATTAAATTTGTACTTTCGGCTCCAAATATCACCAACCTCCAAAACGAGATTCGCGTCCACGAGTTTCGTTTGAAATTTGAGCGCCCACCGCTCGATAGCAAAAATTTTCTGAACAAAGTGATTTTATGGATTGGCGAACTGTTTTAAGAACAGGGTACTTCACAAGTGTCGGAAGCTATTTTGCCTTCCTGTTGCTGGAGTGGTTAAAGCCGGGTTTTGTTAGCAATGTATTTTCTCCGCATCTGTTTCTTGCAGTAGCGATCGCGCTTGGGATACTATGGGGGTGGAAAAAAGAATGGAGAAATGAGAAGTATGAGTTGGGAATACAAGTGACGGCGTGGCTATTAGGATACGATTTTGATTGGGTCGCATGGACTATCGGAAGGCCACTAGAGGAATTTCGGGTACTCAATAATTTGGTGGCCGTAGTAACTCCATTTTTAATTTGCCGTATAATTCAACGCTACTAAATATGCAAGATTGTTTATTCTGCAAAATCATCGCCGGTGAGATACCTTGTCACAAACTCTACGAGGATGAGCGCATAATTTCTTTCCTTGATATTTTTCCTGTGAGCGAAGGTCACGCGCTCGTCCTTCCCAAGACACACGCGACTCATTTGCTTGAGACGTCAGAGGAAGATGCGCGAGCGATGATGGACACAATAAAAAAAATTACCCCCGCCATTCTCAAAGCTGTTGGTGGTGATGGATTTAATCTTGGTATGAACAACGGCGTCTCTTCAGGCCAAGAGGTGTCTCATACGCACTTGCACATCATGCCTCGCAGAACTGGCGTGCCGAGGTTGTTTGAAAAGACGACCGTGGATCATGCAGAACTCGCAGTTCTTGCCGAGCGCGTTCGAGAATTATTGCGGTAATCGCAGACTGATTCTCGACTCCTCGATTCCACTCCTATGTCCCACACGCCCAATTACGACGCCTCCTTCTTCGCTCCTGCGGAGCTACGGAAGGACTGCGTCAAAATTCTATGAGTTCTACTCCAAATTTTGACTTGAAAGTCAAAGCAATCCTTGATGCAACACAGTCAGGGGAGCGGACGTGTGCGCTCACAGGACAGACGTGGGAGATGACGGACGAGGAAATCGGTTGGTACAAAAAATTCAATGTGCCACCGTCAAAGCTTGCGCCTATCACACGTCTGCGCCAACTTTCTGGCTTTGCTAGTGGCGTTTCCATTTGGTGGAAAGCCCATGCGATCACAGGCAAACCGATTTTAAGTTTTGTGCATCCTGATAATCCATTCCATGTAATTACAGACAAAGAGTGGTTTGGAAATGATTATGTGAACGGATATAGATGGAACTCGAGTGATCTGTTCTTTGATCAATTTCGTAAACTCGCTTTATCAATTCCTGTTGGTGCGTTGCGCGACGACGGAAGTAACATCAACTGCATTGGTGTTGATTTGATCGGCGCACAGGATTGTTACATGGCTTTTGGTTGTGGAGATGCCAAACGTCTTATGTATGGATATATGTCAGGAACAGATTCAGAGGACTGTGTGGATTTTGTCAATTCAGGCCGCTCGCGCGAATGTTTTAGCGTCAATTTGTCTACCGTTCTGTTTGCTTGTACTTATGCGTTTAATAGTCACGCCTCTCTTCATTGCACTTTTATTTTTGATTGTAGAGATTGTGAGTTTTGTTTTGGCGCCACAAACAAACGGCATAAAAAATATTTGTGGTTTAACGAACAGCTCACCAAAGAAGAGTGGCAGGAACGACGAGCGAACGTTGATTTGTCACGGTGGTCTGTGAACGAGGAATATCTTGCTCGCTTTAATATTCTGATGGCCGAAGCTGTTTGGCCCGAGCACGACAACGAGGCGGTGGAGGAATCAACAGGTCAAAACTTAATTAAGTGTACGCGTTGTCAAACGTGTTGGTGGGTGATTGAAAGCACTGATCTCTATTCTTGCTGGGCCTGTTTGAAACAAGAGACAGCTGCTTTTTGTGTTTGGACGGGTTGGGGTAGTGACTGTTATCAATCGGTTGATCTCGTTAACGCACAGAACGCTAAATTTTGTGTGCGCGTTTGGCGTTCGATCAATGTGGAGTACTCCATGGATTGTTATGAGTGCCAAAATTGCTTCGGCTGTTTTGGTCTTCGCCATAAACAGTTTTGCATCTTCAATAACCAATTCAGCGAGCAAGAGTATTGGTTCAAGCTCGATGAGATCAAATGTGCCATGCTTGAGCGCGGTGAATACGGAATGTTTTTTTCAGGAGATTTTTCACAAAATGGTTTTCAATTCTCGATGGGGAAGATGTATTTCGAGTACACGCCAGAGGAATATACCGCGTTTGGCGCGCCACATTTTGATCCGACGCGCGGGGCCGTGATCATGCCAAAGAGTATTGATCCGGAAGGAACGATTTTGATCAGCGAGATCCCCGATGCTCTTGAGGAGATTGATCCAGCAACGTTTGTTGGCAAGGCGATTCACGATCCTGTGTTAAAGCGCAATTTTAGTGTCACGCCACAAGAGTTCGATTTTTATAAAGCGCACCAACTCCCATTTCCACGCGAGCATTTTTTAACGCGCATCAAAAAGCTCACAAGGCATTCAGACTCGCCCGTTTCATTTGAAACGACGTGTTATGTATGTCACAGAACGATCACAGCCTACAAAAATATATTCTTCCAAGAACGGAATATTCACTGCCGAGCCTGCTACCTCGCCTATCTGGAGCAACACGGCTAGTAAAGAGGCATCTTGCAGGATTGTCTCGGGTCTCGTAAGATTCTCTCATTATGAAGCTTTTTGTCACTGGCGCCGCAGGGTTTATAGGATCAAATTTTGTTCGTTTGATGCTTGCTAAGCATGCGGACTGGCAAATCGTCAACTTGGACAAACTGACCTATGCCGGTAATCCGGCCAACATGGCGTCTGTGGCCAACGACCCGCGCTATCGTTTTGTCAAAGGCGATGTTGCCGACGCGGAAGTCGTTGACGACATTTTGTCGGAAGGTGGATTTGACGCTGTGGTAAACTACGCCGCGGAGACGCACGTGGACCGGAGCATTATGGATCCGAGCGCCTTTTTGAAGACCGCGGTTTTTGGAGCGTATGTGTTGTTGGAAGCGGCGCGCAAATACAACATTGCCCGTTTTATCCAAATTTCTACCGACGAAGTGTTCGGCGCGGTCATGGAAGGCGAGAGTGGAGACAGCGCTGCGTTCGAACCGCGCTCGCCGTACTCGGCGGCCAAAGCCGGAGCCGATCATTTGGTGGCTTCGTACTTCACCACTTTTGCAACTCCGGTCATCATCACTCATGCCTGCAACATGTACGGACCGTACCACTATCCGGAAAAATTATTTCCATTGTTCATCACCAACTTGATAGAAGGAAAAAAGGTTCCGGTTTATGGCGACGGCATGCAAGTGCGCGAATGGATGCATATTGACGACCACGCATGCGCGATTGAGCTGTTGCTTGATCGAGGAGTGTTCGGCCAGTCGTACAACATCGGCACGGGTGAGCGTTTGCCCAACATCGAAATCATAAAACAGATTTTGGCGTTGATGGGCAAAGATGAAAGTTCGATTGAATACGTTAAAGACCGCGCTGGCCACGACCGTCGTTACGCCATTAACTCGGATAAGATTCGTGCTGAACTCGGTTGGGCGCCGCAGATCACCCTCGCGCAAGGACTAGCCGCGACTATTGAGTGGTACAAAACGCACGAAGAGTGGTGGAAGCCGATCAAGAGCGGCGAGTACGCCAAATATTACGAAGAACAATATACAAAACGCTAGTATGAAAATTTTGATTTTTGGCGGCGGGTATATTGGTATGCGTTGTAAAGAGGCGTGGGGGGATGAGGCGATTATTTCGTCTGTCATGGTTCAAAGTATGGAGGACGCGCTTGGGGAGATAAGGCGTGTGCAACCTGACGTCGTGCTGAACGCCACAGGAGTTCGTGGCAGGCCGAACGTGGATTGGTGCGAGACAAATCAGATGACAACGATTCTTGGCAACACGCTCCTGCCGATTTTGCTCGCGCAAGCTTGCGCCGAGACCGGCCTGTACCTTCTCCATATCGGTTCTGGTTGTATTTTTTACGGTGATTCGCCACATCCGGATAAAGCCTGGCGCGAGGATGATTTTGGCAATCCTGTTCCAGTCTATTCGCGCGCGAAGTGGGCGGCGGATTTGGTTTTGTCGACTTTACCCAACGTCGGTATCGCCCGTATTCGCATGCCGATCGACAGCATTCCTTCGGCCGGAAACTTGATCGATAAGATCGCTTCGTTCCCTAAAGTGATTGATGTCGAGAATAGCGCGACGATCGTTGAAGACATGATCAGCGTGTTTCATCAGTTGATGGAGAAAAAAGCGCCAGGCATTTTTCACGTCACAAATCCGGGGACGATTCGTCATCGAGAGATTCTGGAGCTCTACCGTGAGTTAGTTGATCCGTCTCACACATGCGAATGGATTCACAATGATGACTTGGTCAGGCTTGGTCTAGTTAGCAAAGGTCGCTCCAATAATTTTTTGGCTTCGACGCGTTTGGCTGAGTTTGGTATCACTATGCGTCCGGCGCTTGACGCTCTTCGCGACACCATGAAAAAGTACGCTACCTTAAAGAAACAGCAACTATGAAAGCTTTGATCGCCGCTGGCGGACGAGCCACTCGGCTTCGTCCGATCACTTGGACAACTAATAAGCACTTGATTCCCTTGGCCAACAAGCCGATGTTGGAGCACGCCATCAAAAAAATCGCCGAGGCCGGGATTACCGAGATCGCCATCAACGTTAATCCGGGCGAAGTTGGACTTATGTCAGACGCATTTGGAGACGGTTCGCAGTTTGGCGTGACGCTCGCATATATTGAACAGACAGGCGGGCCAAAAGGGATTGCGCACGTTGTAAACAATGCGCGCCCATTTTTGGGCGACGAGCCGTTTATGTTCTATCTTGGCGACAACATCATTCTCGGTAGCCTCAAAAAATTTGTTGAACATTTCATTGAAGGCGAGCACAGCTGTTTTCTCGCATTTAGCAAAGTAAAGGACCCACAGAGATTCGGCGTGCCTGCCTTTGATCTTGAAGGAAAATTAACGCACGTTATAGAAAAACCAAAAGATCCTCCGAGTGATTACGCGGTGACAGGCATTTATCTTTACGACAAGACGTTTTTTGAAGCCTTCACGCAAATCCAGCCTTCGCCACGTGGCGAGTATGAGATCAGCGATATCAATACATGGCTCTTACAAAATGGCCGGAAGGTGGGCTGGGAAGAGATTACCGGATGGTGGAAGGATACAGGGACCGTTGACGCGATTCTCGAGGGGAATGCCGCGATCTTGAATGATCTTCCGTTATCGTATTTTACGATTGATGGCGAGGTGGCGTCATCAGCTCAACTGCAGGGTTCAGTGAGGATTGGCAAAGGATCAGTCATCGGCGCGGATGTTTTAATCCGAGGGCCAGTCTCGATTGGCGAATGTGTGACGATTGAAAGGAGCTTTATCGGTCCATACACTTCGATCGGGAATAATGCGACGATCCGTGGCGCAGAGATTGACCACTCAATTATTTTTGATGGTGCAAGGATTGAGACATTACAGCGCATTGCAAATAGTTTGATCGGATTTAACGTGACGATTACGGACGTTCATGAATCGCAACCAAAGAGCGGGCATCGGCTTGTTGTAGGAGATAATTCCTTTTTGGAGTTGTGAAACTCTCAATAATTATTGTCAGCTGGAATGTCAGGGAATTGCTTGCGCAGAACTTGGCACAGCTCGGGTCGCTGATGCGACCCGATTTTCCGCTTGAGGTTTTTGTCGTTGACAATGCATCAAATGACGGCACAACGAAGATGGTGCGCGAGCGATTTGCATGGGTGCATTTGATGATCAATGATTGGAATGCTGGATTTGCAAAAGCAGTAAATCAAGCTCTGCATCTTGCGAAAGGTGATGCCATTCTCCTTTTGAATCCGGATATGCGCGTTGGAAATTTTGTCCTTGATGCAACTTACAAAATGCTGATGGAGGATATGACGATCGGTGTGCTCGGAGTGCAGTTGCGCGACGACAAAGGAGAGATCGTTCGCTCCGTTCGTCGTGATCCAAAACCGCTTGATCAACTTGCTATCTTATTTAAGCTCCCACATCTTTTCAAAAAGATCGTCAATAAATATCTCGCAAAGGACGTTGATCTCACACAGTCGCAGGATGCAGAACAAGTGCGCGGTTCATTTTTCGCCTTTCGTCGCGAGCTGACCGCCTCAATCGGTTTTTTTGACGAGAGATTTTTTCTCTGGTTTGAGGAAGTGGATTTTTGCAAGCGCGTTCGTAAAGCAGGTTTGCGTGTTCGTTATCGCGCTGATCTCGTGTGCACGGATTTTGTCGGCCGTAGTTTCGCTCAAGTCTCTGTATGGCGGAAGCAACGGATTTTTGCGACGAGCATGATGAAGTATTTATGGAAGTGGCGCTTCAATTGGTAACGCATAACAGCTCGAAGTATCTTCCGTTTTTGTTTGATTCGTTGCGCCTGCAAACGGATGTGGATTGGCGTTTATGGATAATTGATTGCGGTTCCAGCGAGGCAGAGCGTGTCCGTACGCGAGAGCTCACCGAAACGTTGCGTCGTGATTTTGCGGTTGAGTATTTTGAAGACGAGAATATCGGTTTTGATGGCGGCCACGACCTCCTTTTTCAAAAACACTCCGCTGACGCCGTGCTTCTCATGAATCCTGATATTATTTTTACACCAAATTATATTGCAACGGTACGCAACGCACTTGAGCAGAATGCTGATGTTGGCGCAATTACCGGTCTCATTTATCGCTGGGAGTGGGACGAGGGCGGTAAACCGAGACTCACACAGAAGATAGATTCATTTGGCATGGCGCGTTCTCGTTCGCACAAGGTGTTTGATCGGACAGAGATCACCGCGCACCCAGCGTTCGGCGTTTCAGGCTGTTTGCCCATGTATCGTCGTTCAGCTATCGAAGAAAATTCGCCAGATGGGCATTTGTTTGACCAAGCATATTTCATGTATAAAGAGGACGTGGACGTTGCATATCGTCTTTCTCGTGGTGGATGGAATACGCTGTGCGTTTCAGAGGCGATTGCGTATCACCACCGTGATTTTCGCGCCTCAATCCTGCATCGTGGCGCAAGCGTCCGCTCACGACATCTTTCCTATCGCAATCACTGGTGGAACTTGATTACACATCTTGAGTTTCAAGACTGGTTGCGTGATGGGTGGGCGATCATTCCATTTGAGTTTGCAAAGTTTGGATTTTTTCTGCTCACACGGCCATCAATTCTTTTACGAACATTGTGTGAGACGCACAAGCAATGGCAACATCTGATGAAGCGTCGTTCCGCTCTGAAAACTCTCACAAAATCGCTATGACTGATATCGCCATTATCATGGTATCTCACAATAAGATCGTTGACGGCTGTTTGGCTTCAGTGCGCAGGGCGCGCGAGGCGTCAGAGCTGTCAACACATTTTGTGCTCGTGGACAACGCGTCTACGGCGTTTGACGCGCATGAACTAGCAAAGCTTGAGATGCAGGACGCGGTGGTTATTCGTCGTGACGAAAATGCAGGCTTTGGCCATTCGTGCAATCGTGGCGCGCAGGAGATGGAATCTGACTATCTTTTTTTTCTGAATCCCGACACGATTCTCACCGATGAAAAAGTTCTTGCCTCGTTGCACGCGCGGATGAAAAAGCAACCACAGCTCGGCATCATCGCGCCACAGGTCCTACATTTTTCTGGTGAGCATCAGGAAACTTGCCGTCGTTTTCCTCGGTGGTATATGCCGGTCGTACAGCGCACGCGTTTTGGCAACAGCACTTTTGGGCAACGTTATGCCGATGCGTTTTTGATGCGCGACGTTGATCATCGTCGTCCTCGGTTAATTGACTGGGCGCAGGGTTCCGCGCTTTTTATTTCGCGGACGCTCTTTGAAGAGCTCGGCGGGTTTGATAAGCGTTTTTGGATGTATTTTGAGGATATTGATCTGTGTCGTCGCGCGTGGAATCTCGGTAGACCAGTTTGTTATGATCCACGGGTGCAATTACAGCACGCTTACGGAAAAGCTTCAGCAGGGAATGGAGTTGGTCACATACAAAATCTACTTTCAAATCGTGCGGCGCGTGCACACCTCGTGAGTTGGCTTAAATACCAGTGGAAGTGGCGCGGAGATCACGTCGTATGATGCCTTTTGTCGTAGTACAACTCATCGCATATTGGTCGCCAGATGGGAAGCGAGATCTCGACGATCTTTTTTCGTCGCTCGAACGTGTTGATTATCCGCGTGAAAGTTGGCGTATTGTGGTCGTTGATAATCCGTCGCCACACGGAAGAGCGGCAATGTATCTCAAGCAACGCTGGCTACCGCAGGCACGCGTGACTCTGCCAGAAATTTCACTTATCGAAAGCGAAACGAACGACGGTTTTGCTGGTGGTCACGAACGAGGATTGGCAACTTCTCAAAAGTTCGGCGCCGAGTATCTGTATCTCATCAACCAAGATGTTGTCGTTGAGCCGACGTTTTTGTGGCGCGTTGTGCAAATGGCAGAAGCAGAACCAAAATGCGCCGCGATTCAGTCTCGCATCATGCGCAAAGAGGAGCCACATCTCTTGAACTCTTCAGGAAACGCTCTGCATTTTTTAGGGTTTGGATTTTGTCTCGGATATCGTTGCCGTCCAACGACTAGCACATCTGAAGATGGTGGAGAACAACCTTTTTTTTACGCGAGTGGAGCAGGGGTGCTCATTCGCGCCTCTGTAATAGAAAAGGTCGGCGGACTTTTTGCTCCAGAGTATTTCATGTATCACGAGGATGCTGACTTTGCGTGGCGTGCGCGACTTGCCGGGTTTGAAATCTGTTATGCCGAGGATTCTATCATCTACCATCGTTACGAATTCTCGCGCAGTATCCAGAAGTTCTACTGGATGGAGCGTAATCGTCACCTTACTAATCTTATCAATTATAAACTCGCCACGCTTGCGCTAATCGCTCCTCTTGCCATCATGGTGGAGCTCGGCACATTATGGTTTGCTCACAAATCTGGTTGGGCTATTCCGAAACTAAAAACGTGGCTTCACTTTTTAAAGCCAACGACATGGATTTTTATTGCTCGACGCAGAGCGTTTGTGAGCCGAATGCGTGTTGTGAGCGATCACGATATAATGACACACATGGTCGGCGCCATCACAAATCAAGAGCTCTCAAATCAGTTGTTCATGCGCGTTATAAATCCGTTAATGCGGATTTATTTTGCGCTACTAAAGTTTTTAGTCAGACTCTATTGACTCAATGGATCAGTATTCTGTATTTACTCCTTGATGCTTCTCCTTAAACTCATCAAGCCTTTTTTTAACGTCATCATCCTT
>JBBTQF010000009.1:0-23985 GCA_038065815.1 Patescibacteria group bacterium | reverse complement strand
CTCGTTTTATCTCTGAAAACGAATTTGATTTTATTCTCTTTACGAAATTCGTAAATCGTGAGGGCTCAAATTTTTTCAAATTGTTGAACTGGAAAAATTGTGTCGGCTCACCTGATACAGATATTCACCACTCACTTGAAAAATTTGTCGCCAAAGATAACCTTTTTGAGAAAGCGAGCTATTCGATTTTCAAATCTGATAGATTTGATGATTTTCTAAAACTCAATCAAATTACAAAATTATCTCTTTGCGGTATAGATATTGACGCTTGTGTGTTGGCCTCTACCTTTGATGCATTTGATTTAGGTTATAAAGTTGAAGTACTTACAGATCTGTCGTTAAGTCATTCTGGAGAACGGTTAGATAACGCCGCTTTAGCAATTATCAAGAAGAATTTAGTAGGAGGAAAATCAGTGGACGTGGCAAGCTAGCTGTTTGTTTTTCTTCTTGCTATAATTAATGCAAACTATGAACGAGCCAACAAGCTACGGAACCTCAATCGTGAGTTGGGAAACATGGGAATATCCTAAGTACCAGCGCTCTCGTTTTTGGTATGTGGCGATGGGAATAATCGGGACAGCATTACTGCTCTTTTCCGTTTTCTCCGGTAGCTTTATGTTTGCTGTCATTATTTTAATGATCGGCATTATTTTCTTCTTGTCGCATTTGCGCGAACCGGCCCGCATCATGGTGCACATCACAACGACTGGTATTTTGATTGGACGCTCTTTCTACGATTTTCATGAACTAAAAGACTTCTCCATTGTCTACCGGCCGCAGGATGTGCGACTTCTCTATCTTGATTTTGTGAGCGCTTTTCATCCGCTTACCTCTATTTCACTTGATGAAGCAGACCCAAACATCATTCGCACAGCTTTGATCCCATTTGTTCTTGAGGATCTTGACCGCACTGACGAAACATTGACAGACCTTATCGCTCGGCTGTATAAACTGTGAGCCACAAACAATTATGCGCCCGTAGCTCAGTTGGATACCCGCCCGACCGAACGACGGCCGTTCGGTCGTTCGGGCGGGGAGCGTCAGGTTGTGTATATAGTCTACGTATTACAAGATCGAACGGGTCGATTATATAAGGGCATGACAAATGACCTTATACGTCGGTTTGCCGAACATCAACGTGGACATACAAAGACGACGCGATCCATGAAAGAAATCTCCATCGTTTATCAAGAAGCGTTTATAACATTTGAAGAGGCTCGTATCCGTGAGTGTTACTTCAAAACAGCAGCCGGTAGACGTTTTTTGAAAACAAAACAATTATGCGCCCGTAGCTCAGTTGGATACCCGCCCGACCGAACGACGGCCGTTCGGTCGTTCGGGCGGGGAGCGTCAGGTTGTGTATATAGTCTACGTATTACAAGATCGAACGGGTCGATTATATAAGGGCATGACAAATGACCTTATACGTCGGTTTGCCGAACATCAACGTGGACATACAAAGACGACGCGATCCATGAAAGAAATCTCCATCGTTTATCAAGAAGCGTTTATAACATTTGAAGAGGCTCGTATCCGTGAGTGTTACTTCAAAACAGCAGCCGGTAGACGTTTTTTGAAAACAAAACAATTATGCGCCCGTAGCTCAGTTGGATAGAGCGTCAGGTTGCGGACCTGAAGGCCGCACGTTCAAGTCGTGCCGGGCGCACCACAACAAAAAGCCTTCGGGCATTTTTTTGTTATACTTTATCAAATGATTCCAATCGCATTGTTAGACCTTCCAGGTCTTGGCACGCAGGCAATTAATGACCTAAAAACGATCGGGATCACAACGCCCGAGGAGTTGTTATACCACCTCCCATCGAGATACGAGGATTTTTCTGATGTTTGCGAGATCGCGTCATTGCGGGCTCTACAGCGCGCAACAATTCGTTGCGTTGTTGAAAAGATTTCTAGCCGTCGCATTCCAGGGCGACGTCTTACAATTATTGAAGCTGTGGTAAGTGATGAGAGCGGTTCAATCAAGGTAATGTGGTTCAACCAGCCGTATTTGGTACGCACGATTCCGGCAGGAACGCGCGTCTCTTTAGCAGGAGATGTTAAGCAAGTGGGGAAGAGACTCACTTTCACACATCCAAAGCTCGAGCGTGGAGCAGGGCAAGACGCAAGGCACACCGGCCGAATTGTGCCGATCTATCCGCTCACTGGTTCACTCACGCAAAATCGTCTTCGCTCGGCGATAGCAAGATTGCTTCGCGCAGAGCATTGTTGCGACGACTGGATGCCACAGCGGTTACGAGAAGTAGAAAAACTTTTAGAGCTCGATCGCGCGCTTGCGGAGATCCATTTTCCGAGCTCGGCAGAAATGATCGAACCCGCAAGACGACGCTTGCAATTCGACGAACTTTTTTTATACGAGCTTGCCCAGTTTTTGTCGCGACGTGAGCTCAAAAAATTCCGTGCTCCAAAGATTCCTGCTGACGTCAAACAGCTCAAATTATTTGTTGAAAAGTTGCCATTCACCCTCACGCAGGCACAGCGCAAAGCGAGCTGGGAGATTGTGAAGGATTTGGAGCGTGGTGAGCCGATGAACCGTTTGCTTGAGGGCGATGTCGGCTCCGGCAAGACGGCCGTGGCGGCGATTGCGGCGATGAGTGTGGCCCATGCTGGTTATCAGACTGTACTGCTCGCACCGACCGAGCTTTTGGCCGAACAACATTTTCGTACGCTTACATCGCTCGTCGGAGAAAGCGCGACAATAGCGCTTTGTACGCGTTCACATAAATCCGAAACAGTGGCGGATATCGTTGTTGGCACGCACGCGCTCTTACAGGATAATGTCGCCTTCGATCGTCTTGGTCTTGTGATCGTTGACGAGCAACATCGGTTTGGGGTGGAACAACGGCAGGCGCTACAGCGTCGAAGCGCGGATCATTTTTCAACTCTCACCATTCCTCACCTACTTTCCATGACAGCGACACCTATTCCTCGCACACTTGCCTTAACGCTTTACGGTGATCTGGACGTCTCAATTTTGGATGAGATGCCAAAAGGACGCCGTCCGATTACGACAAAACTTGTGTCACACGGCGAGGAGGCAAAATCATTTGAGCTCCTGCGTCGTGAGCTTTCGGCTGGACATCAAGCTTTCGTCGTCTGTCCGCTGATTGATCCATCCGACGCGCTTGGCGTGCGTTCGGTGACCGAGCTCGCTCAAGAGCTCGGTGAAGGTCCGCTTAAAGGATTTCGATGTGAGATTTTGCATGGTCGGCTAAAGACAGAGGAGCGCGAGCAGAAAATGGCGTCATTTGTGCGTGGTGAGATTCACGTTCTCGTGGCGACTACGGTGATCGAAGTCGGCGTGGACGTGCCGAACGCGACAGTGATGTGGATCGAGGGCGCGGAGCGGTTTGGCCTTGCGCAACTGCATCAACTGCGCGGTCGTGTTGGACGATCAGATATCGCATCGTTTTGTTTTTTGCATCCGTCGCATTTTGTCGTAGATAAAACTTTTGAGCGTTTGATGGCGCTTGTTAAATCTCAAAATGGGTTTGAGCTCGCAGAAAAAGATTTGGCGCTTCGAGGCCCAGGCGAAATGTATGGCACGACGCAGTCAGGCTATCCAGAGTTTAAGATTGCGGATTTGTACAACGTTCCGCTCATCGCCTGCGCTCGTGAATCAGCAAAGCGGTTGATTGAGCTTGATCCACATTTTGAGAAATATCCGTTGGTGAAAGAGCGAGTCAGTCGTTTCGTGCGAGCCGTACATTTCGAATGAAGACCCTGAATTAAAGCAGTTCCCGCACATGCCTCACAGTTTTTGGTGTGATTGATTTTTTGAACCCATAACGTTCCGCCTCGGCAATACGACGCTCAAGGTGTGGGACGGATCGCACCTCGCCACCGAGGCCAACCTCGCCGATCACGACAGCATCTTGTATCGGCGGACCCGCGTGCCCTCCTTGGGCTCGTACCGCCGAAAGAATCGCGCAAAGCACAGCCAGATCAGCCGACGGCTCATGCAACTCCATGCCACCGACGACATTCACATACACATCCTTATCATCGAGTCCTGCTTTGGCATGACGATTGGCGATGGCGATTAAAAGCTGTAGCCGATTGAGATCAAACCCTGAACTTTTGCGCACAGGATAGCCGTACGACGTCTTGTCCGTCAGCGCTTGGACCTCGACAAGGAACGGCCGTGAGCCTTCCATGACGCAAGTAATCACTGATCCCGGGCCAGCTTGCCGTTCGGCAAGAAAACGTTTTGATGGCTGATCAACAGACTCAAGCCCTTTGCTTGTCATCTCAAACACACCAACTTCATCAGTGCCTCCAAAACGATTTTTGAGCGCGTGCAGGAGGCGATAAGGAGAGTTTGGATCGCCTTCGAGCGTGAGTACGACGTCCACCATGTGCTCGAGCAGTTTCGGTCCGGCGATTGAGCCGTCTTTGGTAATCTGTCCAATGACGAGAACTGGCATGTGTGTACTCTTGGCAAGCTCCACGAGTTTGATACAGCTTGCGCGTACTTGATTTGGAGAGCCTGCAATTCCATCAAGTTCAAGTGTGTTTGCCGTTTGAATAGAATCAACGACAACGAGGCTAGGCTTGAGTTGAGCCGTAGCGTTTATGATTGCCTCGACCGAGGTTTCTTCGACAAAGCGCACGTGCGAAAAGGGAAGACCGAGGCGTTCAAAACGCAGGCGGATTTGCGATGCGGATTCCTCACCAGAAGAAAGGAGAACCGTTCCGTTGCCACTTCCGACTAATTGGCTCACTAGCGTTGACTTGCCGATTCCGGGCTCACCAGATAACAAAAGGACGGATCCATCCACGATCCCTCCTCCCAAAACGCGATCGAATTCTGCAATCCCAGTTGGTTGATGCCGCGCTTTTCTCGCCCCTTCATCCGCAAGCCCAGTGACCGTTGCCTTTACCCCCTTCGCCTTTGTACCATTTGTCACGTCTCTCCCACCCGCCTCCTCCCCTAATGTCCCCCAACTCTCACAGCTCATACACCGTCCCGACCATTTCAATTGTTGCGCGTCGCATTTTGAGCAAGCGAACATATTATTCTGTTGATTCACACACTCCATCGTCGGCGCATTCCGTTGTGCCTTCCTCACTTTCGCTCTCACCAGTCTCCTCTGTAGACGACTCACCTGACAAACAAGCTAGAAGGGAAAGGCCTCCACCGTTGGAGTTGGTCAGCGTCCCATGAACATGCGCGCCAGTCGTATTGCCAGAAGCGTAGACACTTTGACAACCACAGGCTGTATTTCCTCCACTTGGAGAACCGCATTTTGTCCCGCCAGTACTGCATGTACCAGTCACCGATGCCGAGTCCCATGAACTAGGACGCTTTTCACCAGCGCAACATTCTCCACCGACATATCCAATTAGACTCCCTCTTTCGACAGTTTTCGATTTCATCGCCGATGGCTCGAATGCCTTTACATGACAGATCGAAAATATACCACCACCTGTGAGGTTAATTACGATAGAGTTTCCACATCTACTCCCATCCAATGCACCTTCCTTTGTTCCGACTTTGAAGCTTATGTTTCCATCTCCGGGAGCATAAAGTGAATCGCCCCAGCCACCATTAAAATCCAATCCTCGCGTCATTTTCTCATAATCATACCCGACATTTTTTTCTGTGAAGTGGTAACCGCATCTGACAGAGCTCGTTGCGATTGGATCCGTGCTGGTTGGTGAAAAAAGTGATTGTGAGATAGGACAGGAACCAGATGATTGAGCTTCCTCGATTGCGGTCTCACAAAGTGTCGCATTTGCACCTCCGGTTGATCCTTCTGGTCCGGCAGTATCAAGATCTGCTTTAATTTGAGAGACGAGATCAACCTCTACGGCCTTAAACAATGTGAGGTTTGGATTGACTAGATACAGCAGTGTGTATGCTGACAACAATAACACCAGTCCTGTTACGGCGTTGGTGATGCGTTTTCTGCCTGCCTCAACCGATCCAAGTCCGGAACCGAGAATATATTGCGCGCCTCCAATCATGATCATGACGATCGCGATCAACGCTCCTGCCCCAAGTGCGTAGCGATAAAGGCCGTTGAGGTATTCGGGAATAAAGCTAATTTGCAGTTTTCCATTCTTGTTGAGGATATTTGAAAAAGACAAACCCGGAATATCCACATTCAGATTTGGCCGTAAAAATGTTCTCGCTTCTTCCTCGGCTTGTTTCTGAATGATCTCTTCTTGCACTGCATCAGTAGGGTAAGTGTAGGAATAGTCTGTTACAGTGTAAGTGTAATATCTATCTCCCGCGGTGTTACGACCTGTCAGATCATATGCACGCTCCGCACAAGCGCTTTGACATGTTGTGTCGTCAGAGGTGTCATATTCGCCTCCAAGTTCATCAACCAATGTGGACGTCTCAAGGCCGTCGAATTTTTCAAGTGTGCAAAAACATTGCCCTCCCGTGCTGTCAACAGCAAAAACCTTAAACGGCGAGCTCAAGACAATGAGTACGAAAAGTATGGAAAAAATTAGAGACGCGTATTTCATTTGAGACGATCTTCAACAATCGTTTGCAACTCCTCGAGCGAGAGAGCTCCCACCCAACGCTCTTCGCCAATAAAGATGGTCGGCGTCGCAGTCATATTCAGCGCCTCAACCTCCTCCAGCGTTTTCTGAATGCGTGGCAGTGGGTTCTCGTCATCTAAACATTGGATGAACTCATCTTTATCAAGCTCAAGATCTTCTGCGATCGCAAGATACACGTCCTTGTTGAGCTCTCCACGCAAGAACAACTCATCATGATAAGTCCAAAACTGATCTTGCTTATCCGCACAGCGCCCCGCTACAGAGGCAGATAGCGATTCTGGGTGCAGGGATTCATTGGGCGCGTCCTTCCACACCACGCGCACTTCGTTTGGGTATCGCAGTAACAGTTGACTCAAGGCGATGTCGAGTGATTTACAAGCTGAACAGGCATAATCGCCAAACTCCACGATGATCACCGATGGTTCTGTCGCACCGCGCGCCGGATCAATGATCGTGATAGTCGGCTCGGTGAGACTCGACATCCCGTCCCTCTGCGTCACAATAGGTTCCAGTGTACGTGAAGCCAGCGTGAAGATTATAAAAACTACCGCGAGTAAAAACACGAAAGTTAGGAGAGTCAGCCAGGTATTTGTATTATTCTTTAACATTTGGATTTTAGCGAAGTCGCATAAACTGCAATCTTCCACGCGCGTCGGTGTAGTAAAGTAACGAACCGTCAGTCGAGACTGTTAGATTCGACATTTCGGCACTCTCTTCCGGATAACCGACGAGCTTTACAAGTCCACTATCAATGTTGATTTTGTAAATTGCATCATCTGAATCAACGAGCTCGCGTTGCAGTCCGGCATTATTCTCGAGGAGAAGCGGTACCGCGCAGTAGAGCGTCGAATCGTCAGCAAAGGTGCATTTGTCAATCCAAGTATTCACGCCGAGACTTCGACGCTGTTCTCCCATTGTCGCAGATGTCGCATCCACAATCCACACAAGTGGTTTGTAGTTGCTCACTTCGCCCACGACGCTGTAGACAATACGATCGCCTTTCGGTGTCCAGATAGCTTTGAAATTAAGACCTTCAACAATCAACCCATCGAAATTTTCCTCATTTTTTCCGATTGCCAAAATCATTTTTCGTCCAAAGCCGGTCTGTTCGGTCCCAGTGTCCGAAAAGGCGACGACTTG
Organism: Patescibacteria group bacterium; assembly: GCA_038065815.1. GTDB lineage: Bacteria > Patescibacteriota > Patescibacteriia > UBA9934 > CAMTUG01 > JBBTQF01. The sequence continues at coordinate 16,308 of JBBTQF010000009.1, read as the reverse complement.
ATCGTTGGGAGACCAATTGACTGTCACCTTGTCGCCATTTTCTCCAAGAGCGGCGATTACCTTTGTGCCGGATGTATCCGTGTTAGTGATGATGAGAGCACGGGCATTTGGGTCTATAGTGATACTTTTTGCAATGACCTGTTCGCCGTCTGGTGAAAAGTCAAAATCTTGCCAGTGCTCTGGTAAGGTTGTCTGATTCTGTGCCTCAAAATCGTAAATCACGTTTGAGCCGTCCGGGAACTCAACGATAACCTCGTTTGCAGTGTCGCTCCACACGATTGACTCCGCGTCCGGGAAGGATGCGCTTGAGAGAAGCACGACTTCGCCGTCGTTGTTGATTGTATAGAATTGGCCTGTTTTAGGATCGTAGTAGTTGATGCTTTTGCCATCTGCGGAAAGGGTCGGGGCAATCACCTTGCTTGATGTCAGGCGCGTTGTCTTGGTAAGGCCACCATCGGCGATGGGTGAAACTGGCAAACCACCGCCATCTTCTGCCTCATCTCCTGCTGTCGGCGCGCCAACACCAGCACTCGGCAATCCGCCGGTCGGTGTCACACCTTCCTCCTCGGCGATCTCTGCTTCCTTATCGCTGGTTGTGACACCACGAAAAAAAACAAGATAGATCGCAACAGCGATCCCAAAGACGATGAGAAAAAAACCGATCAGTAACAGCAGACGCTTCAGACGATCCGTCATACGTCCTCAAGTATACCAAAGTCCTCAATATGAAGCGACCATCTTCGCAAACGTCAGACATAGACCGGAGTTCTCCACGAAAAAAAGTGGGCTAATCGTACAGGTCAGGCCGATCACAATCATCACATTTAACGTGATTAGGACAACAACGATTGCGAGATTAATGTTGTTCCAGAGGAATCCAAGAGCGTCAATAAATAATGTAACGATCGTTTTTACAACTTTGCCGGCATCTTTTCCTGCAGTGCGAAGCGACATTGGAGGTGGAGAAAGAATCGCGATCACGGTGAGAGGCTCCGGCTCGTTGCGATAACGAATTCCTTTGAGGGCCGACCAGATCCACACGACATAAGAAAAGATCGTTCCCATTCCAAGCGTAGTTCCTCCCACGGCGTCATCTGTTGCAGGACCGCCAACACGCAGTCCACGCCAAAGTTGTTCACGCGACTCCTGAATAGTATCCATGAGTTTGGAATTTTCTGCCAAGGAACGGATATGCTCTTGCAGAGAACGCTTTCTCTGCGAAGCGACGGCGGTTCCCGCAACAGTCGCCGTGGTCGCGGCTTGGGTTTGGATCGCCGCGTGTTCCGAGCGCATCTCTTCGTGTTGTGTTTTTGAGATCAGGCCTTGTTCAGCAAGAGCATCGAGGCCTTCTGGGGACTGTTGTGCGCGGTGGTCTGCAGAGCGTTGCGCTGATTCCGTTTGATACCGTTCTGCCGGCGAAGTGGCGCCACCAATAGATGCCGCGAGCATGGCGTTTCTCACCCATTTTCCAGGCGTCTTCATAGCAAGATCGAGACGACCTTTTTTCGTCTGCGTGCGTGAGGCCATCAGTTGGCTTGCACGTGATTGCTCGCGTTGCGCAGTTTGAAGATCCGCCATAGTTAGACAGAGGGTTTTACAACGATGTGGCCGCGCGTTGTTTGCACGAGTAGTGTTCGCGGTTTCGACCGTTTGAGCATCTCATTCGCAATGCGATTCTCAACCTCCGTTTGCAGAAGCCGACGTACATCACGCGCTCCAAGACGTTTATCTGCTCGTGCGCCGAGCAGAGTTGCCACCGTGGCAGAAACAATGAGCTCGACTTTTTCACTGCGTAGGCGTTCTGTGAGCTCGGTGAGCAGTTTGTCAGCGATCTGTGTGAGCGACGTTTCGTTTAGTGGCTGGAATAAGCAGATATGATCAATGCGATTGAGGAGCTCCGGACGGAAACGCTCCTCAAGTGTCCGGCGCAATTCGTCTGTGAGCGTGAGTGGTGAAGATTTTTCATCTCTTCCAAAACCAAAACCTTCTTGTGTGAAACGTTCCGCGCCGGCATTGCTTGTCATCACCACAATCGTCTGTTTGAAATTGATTGGACGGCCGGTTGCGTCAGTTAGCGTGCCATTTTCGAGGATCTGAAGAAGAAGATTTGTGACATCCGGATGCGCTTTTTCGAGCTCATCAAACAGCACGACAGAATACGGTCTCTGCTTTACGCGGTCAGTAAGTTTTGCGCCTTCGCGATAACCAACGTAGCCAGCAGGCGAGCCGATGAGTTTAGAAATGCTGAATCCTTCCGCACATTCGGACATGTCGAGGTTTATCAGCGCTTGCTCGTCTTCAAACACCTCTCGCGCGATCGCGCGCGCCAGCTCGGTTTTACCAACACCACTTGGGCCTAGAAACAGGAAGGATGCCAGTGGACGGCTCGGGTTGTTCACACCAGCCTTGGCGCGTCGCATTGCCTGCGAAACCGTTTTAACAGCCGTTTCTTGTCCAATAACGCGCTTTTGTAAACGCGTTTCAAGCTCAATGGTGTGTTGTTGTTCTTGGGCGATTAGAGAGAGTGGAATACCTGTGATGCGACTCATCACTAAAGAGACATCTTCAGCAGTCACTGCCACCGTCGGCGTTATGGCGAGTTTATTCTTGGTGCTATCAAGGAGCGTAAGGCGGATTGTTTGTTCGCGTTTTTTGATTCTGATTGCATCGGCAAATCGCTCCTCGATCACTGCTTGTTTTTTTTGCGCGCGTAGTTGTTTGAGCTCTTGTTGTAGTTCATTTGTCTGTTGTGTCTGGTCGTCAGTCGCAACTCTTAAACGCACAGCTGACCCGGTCTCGTCCATTAAATCCAGCGCCTTGTCCGGCTGGCGACGATCATGTATGTAGCGGTTTGACAGATTCAGTGCCGCATTGATCGCCTCGTCCGTGATGCGCACATGATGATGCGCTTCGTAACGGCCTCGTACGCCACATAAAATTGCGCGTGTTTTTTCAAGGTCAGGTTCCTGTACTTGAACGATGCAGAAGCGTCGCTCGAGCGCGGTGTCAGTTTCCATTTGTTTTTTGTACTCCGCTTGCGTAGTCGCGCCGATGCAGTGAATTTCGCCACGCGCAAGCGCTGGCTTCAACATATTTGCCGCATCCATGGAACCAGATGCGGAACCTGCTCCGACGAGCATGTGCATTTCATCAATAAACAAAATAATGCTCGAGTCCTCTTTGACTTCTTCGAGAATCTGTTTAATGCGCCCTTCAAACTCGCCACGATACACTGTGCCAGCAACGACCGATGCCAAATCTAGCGCCAGCACGCGTCTGCCACGCAATGGTGCAGGTACCTGTCCTAACGAAATTTTTTTTGCGAGTCCTTCAACAATCGCCGTCTTGCCAACGCCAGGATCTCCAAGTAAGAGCGGATTATTTTTCGTGCGACGGCATAATATTTGTATGACACGCTCAATCTCTGCCTCGCGACCGATGACTGGATCAATGCGCTCCTGTGCGACAGGACCAGTGAGATCATTGGTGAAATAGTCGAGCGCTGGAGTTTTTTTCTCTTCTTGGTCGTCATCTTTTTTCGCAAGAGTCACCTCCTGCTCATCAACCGACCTTGTGAGATCCTGGAATTTTGAGGTGCTTTTTAAGACGGCAGTTGTCTGGCGTTGTAGAGCTTTAAGGTCAATTTTTTCTTGTTCAAAAAATGTTCGGATGCTTGGTAAGTTGAGCTCTAGGATGCTTGAGAGCAAATGTTCTGTGCCGACATAGCGATGCTCAAATGATGTTGCGGTGAGTACAGCCTTTTCGAGAATGCGACGAGCTTCATCGGAAAGGAAAGGGGAATGCATGGCTTGCGAAGGCGTTACACTGCCGGATTCCAGATTGGAAACAAAGGCGCGCAAAGATGTCTCTTTGACGTTGAGCCGATGCAAGAGCTCTGCGCCAATCGAGCCTGTTTGGGTGCCAACGGCCCAGAGCAAGTGTTGCGGACGAATGACCTCGTCTGTTTGTTCTACCGCAAGGCACAGCGCTCGTGTGAGCACGTTTTTGAGCTGTGTTGTGAATTTATCTATTATGTTTTCCACAAGTTTTTCCCTCGCCTACCATCTACATGCTTCGTAAGCGCTGGATTCTTTCCTCCATCGGCGGATGCGTTGAGAACATGGAGAGGAAATCTTTTTTACCGGTGAACGGGCTGTTGATGAAGAGATGCGCGGTGGCATGGTTTGCTTTCTTCATCGGTTTTGCATGCGCGTGGATTTTTTCAAGCGCAGTAGCCAGTCCCTCCGGATAACGTGTTAGTAATGATCCGGACGCATCCGCAAGGTACTCGCGAGAACGCGATACAGCTAATTTGATGATTTCGGCGATGAATGGGGAGAGAATCGCCAGCCCGAGTCCAACAAGCGCAAGCACGAGCCCAGCTTGATTGTTTTTGCGATCACCACCTCCACGGAAAAACATTGAGCGCAGAAGGATATCAGAGAGCAGGGCGATTGATCCGACAAGAATTATCACGACCGTCATTATGAGAATGTCGTAGTTTTTTACGTGGGAAAGTTCGTGCGCGATAACCCCTTCGAGCTCTTTTTTTTCAAGAATTTGCAGAAGTCCTGTCGTGACCGCGACGCTGGCGTGTTCGGGATTGCGACCTGTTGCAAAAGCGTTTGGAGATGGATCATTGATGAGATAGAGCTTGGGCATGGGAAGGCCTGCGGTGATAGCGAGGTTTTCAACTAGTCTCCACAGCTCCGGATGATCTTCTTTTTTGAGCCGTTTCGCTCCTGTTGTAATCAGAGCGGTTTTGTCTCCAGCAAAATAACTGATTAGAGAGAAGAGAGTTGAAAGTATCACGGCGGCAAGAATGCCGAATTGTGGCTCTTGATATTGCGCCCCCAAAATCCAACCTATCGCAATAATCACAACAGAAAAGAGCATGATCAGCAAAACTGTTTTTCGTTTGTTAGCCGTGATGTGTGAGTACATGATCTAGAATTTTACTTTCGGTACTTGGTGCACGGCCTCTGGGGCATCGAAAAACTCACGCGGTTTGAAGGAGAGTATGCCGGCAATGACGTTTGAAGGAAAGACTTGTATAGCCGTGTTAAGATCGCGCGCGTTGCTGTTAAAGAACCGGCGTGCGGCTTGAATTTTATCTTCGGCGTCTGTGAGCTCTTGTTGTAGATGCAAGAAATTTTGTGAAGCTTGTAATTGCGGATAATTTTCTGCCACTGCGAACAGCGACTTCATAGTATCTGTCAGCATGTTTTCGGCACGCGCATGATCCGCTCCACTCTTAGCTTGCATTGCTTCCGATCGTGCTTTGGTCACGTTTTCGAACAATTGAGACTCATGTGAGGCATACCCCTTGACAGTCTCAATTAGGTTTGGGATTAAGTCGTAGCGTCGTTTCATTTGGACATCAATATCTGACCACGCCTCGTCGGCGCGATTGCGCAGGGAAATGAGGCGATTGAAGATTGAAATGATCCACAGGATGAGGATGCCGACGGCCACGAGCAGGATGATAACAGGCGTAGTCATAGATGAGATTTTATATATACTTCCGTTCTTTCATTACTCACTGTATAGTAGGCGCAATCAGAGGCTCTGTCAAAGTAAAACTATGCAAATTCCTGAGGAAATTTTCCGTGTTTATGATATCCGTGGTCTTCTGGATCAGGTCACGTCTGATATTGCGCGTAAGGCAGCCCAAGTTCTCGTAAAGCGCACGGGAGCAAAAACAGTTGTTGTTGGTCGTGACATGCGCGCGACAAGCCCCGAACTCCTTGCTGCAGCGATTGGTGGAATTACCTCGCTCGGGGTCAACGTGATAAACATCGGTATGACCACAACGCCTTTGTATTGTTTTGCTGTGCGCAATTTAGAGGTTGAGGCCGGCATCATGATTACCGCTTCTCATAATCCGCCTGAGTACAACGGCATGAAGTTTGCTGATAAGTCTGGTTTTCCGATTAGCGGATTGGATATTCGTACAGGGATGGAAGACGCTTACGAAGAAAAAACTACGCGAGGAGCCGTGTCTGATCATACGGTGCTTAAGGCCTATCTTGATGCCTGTTTGTTGTGGCCTGGGGTTCAAGATGCGGCCAAGGGTGTGAAGATTGTGGCCGATTACGGCAATGGCATGGGAGCGCTGACTTTGCGTCCGCTTGCTGAACGTCTTGGTATAGAGTTGATCGAGTTATTTCCAGAACCAGATGCGCGGTTTCCCAATCACGAAGCAAATCCAGCCAAGGAAGAGACGCTTAACGTAATCAAAGCGGAGGTTGTGAAACGTGGAGCTGATTTCGGCGTCGCCCTCGATGGTGACGCTGATCGTATTGCCTTTATCGATAACGAGGGGCAATCGCTGCGTGGTGATTTAGCACTCGTCGTGTTTGCCAAAGAATTATTGCAGCGTCTTCCTGGATCTAAGTTTATTGTTGCTCCCAATCAAAGCTGGATGACGACAGATACGATTACAGAACTCGGTGGAGAAACAATTGAATCTCCGATCGGTCGCACATTGATGATCCGAAAAATGTTCGAGCACAAGGCAGCATTGAGTGGAGAAGTCTCCAGCCATTTTTTCTTTCCTGAGTTTGGAAATTTGGAAGCGGTTGAACATGCCTTCGTGCGCATGCTCTGCATTTGGCGTGTCTCTGGTATGACTTTCGCTGATATGGTGCGTCCACTACGCCAATACCACAATACGGGCGAGATCAACTTTTCTGTCGCAGATAAAGTCGTTGTCCTTCAGCGCATCAAAGAAGTTTATGGAGCGGAAGCCTCAGTGGTGAATACGCTCGACGGCGTGCGTTGTGACTTTGATCGCGATTGGTGGTTTATTGTGCGTCCTTCCAACAACGAACCGCTTATTCGTTTAATGATCGAAGCCAAGTCTCAAGCATTGATGGAAATGAAGCGCGACGAACTTACGAAGTTTATTCAGGCGGTATGATCGGCATTTTTGATTCAGGAGATGGAGGGCTTCCGACGCTTAAGGCTGTGCGCGAGCTGTTGCCACAGTATAGTTACATCTATATTGGAGACCATGCGAGGGCGCCGTATGGAGATCGTTCACAAAAGGAGATTTTTGAATTCACATGGCAAGGCATGGAGTTTTTGTTTAAGCAAGGTTGCCTGCTTGTAATCTTGGCGTGCAACACCGCCTCGGTAAACGCCTTGCGACACATCCAGCAGGAAATACTGCCGAGCACTTATCCAGATCGGCGGGTGCTAGGAATCCTTGTACCGACCGTCGAGCAGATTGCTGACACTGTTTCTAACAATACTGTCCTCGTTCTTGGCACAATGTCAACGATCAACTCGCATGCCTACGTCACCGAGGTACAGAAACGCAATCCCAACCGTCATGTTATTCAACAAGCGTGTCCTGAATTAGTCTCATTGATTGAAACAAGAGCCTCACATACTCGCATTGGCGAAGCTCTTGACGTCTACCTTCAGCCGTATCGTAAGACTCTTGTAGCTGGTGATGTCGTGGTGCTTGGTTGTACACATTATGAGCTCATCAAGGATCTTATTGCCGAGCACCTTCCAGATGGGGTAATATTATACGGTCAAAGTGAGATTCTCGCTCAAAGTCTCAAAAGTTATCTTGAACGCCATCCAGATATGGAGACGCGCTTAAAACGCGATGGATCTGTGCAGTATCTCACGTCTGGCGAATCATCGCGTGTCTCGGCCCGCGCCCCTTTTGTTCACGTTGATCTACTCGCATCGCACTAACATGTCTTCCATCATTCTTTTCATCGTCATTCTCTCGCTTCTCGTCCTCGTGCATGAGGCAGGGCATTTTTTTACTGCGCTTTGGACTGGGATGAAAGTGGAAGAGTTCGGCATCGGTTTTCCTCCACGTCTTGCCTCGGTCAGGCGTCGCGGGATTCGTTACTCGTTCAACTGGATTCCGATTGGTGGTTTTGTAAAAATCAAAGGCGAGACAGGCGAAGATCGAGACGACTCGGAAGCGTTCGTCTCAAAGCCCGCATGGAAGCGCTTGCTAGTGCTTTCGGCCGGAGTGTTGATGAATTTGATTTTTGCTATCGTTTTGCTTTCGGCTGGTTTTCTGTTCGGTATGCCACAGGTCGTTGATGAGTCGCTCTCAACGCAAGCGATCGTTCAAAACGTAAACGTTCAGGTATATACAGTCGTCGAAGGATCAGCCGCGGCGCAAGTTGGCATTGAGGTTGGCGACGGAATCACTAAAATTGACGATCTTGTCGTGACCAAGTCAGAACAGGCGCAGGCGTATATTCAAGAATACAGCGATAAGGAACTCTCGCTCACTGTGAAGCGCGGTGATGATTATTACACTTACGTTGTGGTGCCGACTGAATTACCGGAGACAGAAGGTCGTAAGGTGCTCGGGGTTGGAATGGTGACTGTTGGCTCGGTTTCGTACCCGTGGTATTTAGCGCCGGTGAAGGGGATTGAAGCAACGGTTTCACTCGCCGTCCAGATGATCATCGCGCTCGTTGATCTCGTTAAAGGACTTATTATTGAGCAACGCGTGGCCGTTGATCTGTCTGGTCCTATCGGGATCGCGGTTATCACAGGCGAGGTCGCACAGCTCGGCATTTCACACATAATAATGTTCACTGCACTCCTCTCAATTAATCTTGCCATCATCAACTTTCTTCCGTTTCCGGCCCTTGATGGTGGTCGAGCTTTGTTTGTTCTTGTTGAAAAGCTACGCGGAAAGCCTGTTAGTGCGAAGGCAGAGACGGTGGCACACAATATCGGCTTTGTTATGCTGATGATTTTGATTCTTGTAGTGACGTTTAAGGATATTTTTGGTCTGGTTGTCAAGTAGTATGAAAGAGCAGTTAAAAAAACTTACCTCTATCTTTGATAAGGCGATTGGTGCAGTTAGGAGCGTGCAGGAGCTTGAGGCTTTACGTGTTGAATTTCTTGGGCGCAAAGGCAAGCTTGCGGAGGCGATGAAGGAGCTCGCAGATCTTTCTGATAAAGAGAGAAAGGAAGCAGGTGTCATCTTGAATGCTTTGAAAGAGAAAATGCTTTTGCGTTTTGAGAGTCAAAAAAATTCGTTTGAACAAAAAGAGTCGTCAGCGTTGGCAATCAAAGAGTGGATTGATGTCACTCTGCCAGCAGATGCGCCGAGCGAGGGACATCTTCATGTGACGAGTCAGACAATCGCCCAGATTGAGGATATTTTTTCACACATCGGTTTCATGCGCAGTGAAGCGCCAGATATTGATTGGGATTGGTATGCCTTTGAGTCTCTTAATATCCCCAAGGATCATCCGGCGCGCGATAATTGGGAAACGTATTTTGTCGAAGACCATGAGCGCAGTCGAATGGTTGACAGAGGGGAAAGCAAAATGGGAAAGATCGTTTTGACACCACACACTAGTAACGCGCAGGTTCGGGAGCTTGAAAAGGGAAATCTGCCTATTCGTCTGATTAGTATCGGTCGTTGTTATCGTCGTCAGTCAGATGTGACTCACAGTCCGATGTTTCATCAATTCGAGGGGTTTATGGTTGATAAAGGCATCTCGGTTACACATTTGAAAGGCGTGCTTGATTATTTTGCGAAAGCATTTTTTGGACCAATGCGTAAAACTCGACTTCGACCGCATCACTTCCGCTTTACCGAACCGAGCTTTGAAGTTGATATCAGCTGTGGTATTTGTGACGGCACAGGCGTGGTGAATGGCGTGATATGTCGTCTGTGCAAATCAGGATGGCTCGAGCTTGGTGGCGCTGGCATGACACATCCCAATGTGCTGAAGGCTGGTGGTATTGATCCGAAAAAATACACGGCCTTTGCGTTCGGGTGGGGCGTTGAGCGTACGCTGATGATGCGCGCCGGAACACGGATTGATGACATCCGCGTGATGTACCAAAATGATCTCCGTTTTTTGAATCAGTTTTGATATGAACATCTTGGTCTCTTACAATTGGATAAAAGATTTTCTCAAGACAAAAGTTTCTGCGGAAGAGTTTAGTCGTCACATGACCGAGGTCGGCAACAGCGTTGAACACACACAGCATCTTGGACAGGCGTTTGAGCATGTGGTCGTTGGGGAAATTATTGAGCTGAAAGCACATCCGAATGCCGATAAGTTGAGGATCGCGATCACGGATGTTGGTCAATCTGTTCAGATTGTCTGTGGCGGAGTGAATCTTTTCGTTGGTCAGCGCGTAGCCGTGGCACTCCCTGGCGCGCATATTCGCTGGCATGGTCAAGGAGGTCTTGTGGAGCTCAAAGAGACGGAGATCCGAGGAGTGAAAAGCTTTGGCATGATCTGTGCGCCGGATGAGCTGGGGTTTGAGAAACTCCAGCAAAGTGAGCGTGTAATTTGGGATATCACCAATCTTACAGACGCGAAGCCAGGGACATCGCTTGCAAAAGCGCTCGATTTAGATGACGTGGTTTTCGACATCGAGGTCACGACGAATCGTCCGGATGCGATGTCGGTTGTTGGACTCGCGCGTGAGGCAGCGGTGGCGGGGCTGGGGGAGTTTTTATGGAAGGAGTCGAAGGCGTCAAAGGGCCGTGAGTCGAAGGATAAGGTAAGCGTTGAAGTTTTAGATAAAAAACTTTGTCCTCGCTACCAAGCTGTTGTGATTGCTGGTGTGACAGTTAAACCATCGCCGTGGTGGATGCAGGCTCGATTACTTTCTGCTGGTCATCGTCCAATTAACAACGTCGTTGATGTGACCAACTATGTCTTGCATGAGCTTGGCCAGCCGTTGCATGCGTTTGACGCTGACAGGCTTGATGGTGGGAAGATAATAGTGCGACGCGCCAAGAATAGCGAGAAAATTAAAGCTCTTGACGGCAAGGAGTATACATTGCATGACTCGATGCTCGTGATTGCTGATGCCAAGCGTCCGGTTGCGATTGCCGGAGTGATGGGAGGGGAGGTGACAGGCATCATCGAAAAAACGACTCGGCTTGTAATCGAGTCTGCGAATTTCGAGCCGGTCTCCATCCGTCGCACCGCCCGCGCGCTTGGGCTCTATTCTGATTCCTCAAGTCAATTTGAAAAAGGCCTCTCGACCGAGGCGACTGCTCCTGCCATTAATCGAGCAATCGAGCTCATTTGTGAACTCACGGGTGGTCATGTTGCCTCGTGTATCGTTGACTCTCGTGCCATGCGTTATAAACCGAAAGTGTTTCCGTACGATCCAAAAAAAGTGGATGAGCTTATCGGCGTCACTATCCCTGCGACGCGACAAAAAGAGATTTTGAAACGGCTGGCTTTCGTGCTTAAAGGATCTCAAATTGAAATTCCTTATTGGCGCGATCACGATATTGAGAACTCGGTTGATTTTGCTGAAGAGGTCGCCCGTATGCACGGTTATGATAATCTTCCATCAATGATGCCGACTGGCGAGATTCCGTTTGTTAAGCGTGATCCGTGGTTAACGTTTGAGCGTACAAGTAAGGAAGCGCTTGCGCAGGCTGGATGTGTTGAGCTTTACAGTATGTCCTTCATATCACAGCAGGTTCTCGAAAAGTTGAAGCTCACAGATGGTGATGCGGTACGTGTGGTAAATCCGTTGTCCGAGGATCAACGATTTATGCGACCGACATTGCTTGGGAGTCTACTTGAGGCAGTTGAGTTCAATCAACACCGAGTTGATGTGATGCAGTTATTTGAAATTTCGACCGTGCATCGCCCGCGTAAGAACGCCTTACCGGACGGATGTCGGCGTCTCATTATCGCTGTTGTTGATCGCGATGGAGAGTTTGCGTTTCGGCGCGCGCGAGGATTGATGGAGCGTTGGGGGCGAGCGGTTGGAGTTCCGATGTTGAGTGTTGAGCCTAATTCGACGTATGAGCTGGCGCACTCGGCACGTTCCGCCGAGGTATATCTGTATACAGAAAATCCGGAGCGGGTTGGTTTCCTGTTCGAGATCTCGTCGGAAGTCGCACGACGTTTTGGGATTGATCTGCGCGTCGCAGTGGTGGAACTCAATCTTGAGCCCATCATGACTGCCGTTTCAGCTCATAAGAGTTATACGCCACCGCCGGAGTTTCCCGGCGCGTCCAGAGATCTTTCTTTCCTTGTCGACAGGCGAGTAACGTATGCCAAACTCCATTGCCTCCTCTGCTCATCTCACCAGCTCGTTAAGGAAGTTGTGTTAGTGGACGTGTATCAAGGCAAGGGGATTGAGTCGGACAAGAAATCTATGACGTTCAGCTTTGAGTTGCGCTCGAGCGATCACACGCTGACGTCGGAGGAGGCGGAGATGGCAATGCGCGTGGTGGTGGAGAAGCTAAAAAAGACGTTTGATGTTATAATGAGATAACTATGCTCGAATCAAAAGATATTTTATTCTTTGTCCTGGCTTTCTGCGTGTTGTGGTTCACGCTGTTTCTATCGTGGCTCATCTGGCAAGTGGCATCAATCCTGCGTAATGTGAACGATGTGATTGGGGAGGCAAAAGAGAAATTAGGGTTGATTGAAAAAGCAATCACAGGCATTCGTGAACGCTTTGAGAAAACTACGAGCATATTCGGCGCGATCGCAATCGGCGTTGAAAAAATCGTCGAGTATGCGTTAGAAAAGAAACGCTCCAAGATAGAGGAGTAGCCACTAACTAAAACGATAGATCAAGAAGTTGAGAAAGTGACAAGCTGTGCTACTGTGGTTACGGTATGCCGAGTCGTTTTGTACATCTTCATGTCCACTCCCATTACTCCCTCCTTCAAGCCTTGCCAAAAGTAAAGGCGATTTTAAAGCAGGCGAAGACGTATGGAATGGATACAATCGCGCTTACAGATAATGGCGTTTTTTACGGCGTGATTGAGTTTTATCAAAAGGCCCTTGATGAAGGCGTGAAGCCGATTATCGGCATGGACGCCTATCTGTCGCCATTTGGGATGCAGGATCGTCGTGCCAAGATAGACCACAAACCGTTTCGATTGGTGTTGCTGGCCGAGCATAACGTTGGGTACCACAACCTCATGAAAATTTCTACCGCAGGATTTCTTGAAGGTTTTTTTCTCAAGCCACGCGTTGATAAAGCGTTTTTGCGTTCGGTGTGCGAACAGTCAAACCACGGCCTCATTGCCTTATCTGGTGGATTTTACAGCGAGATCGCTGTGCTTATCCGTCAGGGTGAGGAAGCAAAAGCAGTTGAGGTGATTAAAGAGTTTCAAGAGATTTTCGGGCCGAATAATTTTTTTCTGGAACTTGTCGATCGGCCAGAGTTGCCAGATGTACAAGCCGTGAATTCGCGTTTGATAGCGCTTGGACGCGAGCTCAACGTACCGCTCGTTGTCACTAAGGATGCCAACTACTTACAGCCGAGCGACGCGGAGGCGTGGAAGATTCTGGCGTGTATTCAAGGCGGAAAGAAACTAGAGGATTTTGAACGTGAACATCCGTTTGAGTTTGACGCATCTTTGTGTTCAGCAGAAGAGATTGAGTCGCGTTTCAGCGACGTGCCGGATGCCATTGAAAACACACGCATCATTGCTGATCGTTGCAACGTACATCTGGAGCTTGGGAAATGGAATTTCGCCAACATTGATATTCCAGGGGGGGAAACAGCACAGAGTTGGTTGACAAAGCGCGCTCACACAGAGCTTGGCAATAAAGTTCTAGATGTTACACCGGAAATGCTGGATCGCCTAGACTATGAACTCTCTGTTATTGAGAAGAAAGGTTTTGCTCCTTACTTTCTAATCGTGTCAGATTATATTGAATGGGCACGGCGCAACGGGATTGTGACGACAACGCGCGGATCGGCCGCTGGATCACTCGTCAGTTTTGCGATTGGTATTTCGACCGTGAACCCGCTCACTTACGGCTTGCCGTTTGAGCGTTTTTTGAATCCGGAACGTCCAAGCGCGCCAGACGTAGACGGTGACTTCGCGGATAACCGCCGTGAAGAAATGTTGGAGTATGTTACACAAAAATATGGAGCTGATAAAGTCGCGCAAATTTGTACGTTTGGCACGATGATGGCTCGTGGCTCGGTGCGCGATGTTGGCCGTGCGCTCGGCTATCCGTATCGTGATTGCGACAGGATTGCCAAGCTTATTCCACACGGAAGTCAAGGATTCCCAATGTCGCTTAAGCGCGCCCTTGATGAGAGTCCGGAGCTTGGCGAGCTCTACAAAACAAATAGGCAGATTCAGCGACTCATTGATTTGGCCATGCGCATTGAGGGTTGCGCGAGGCACGTCTCGATTCACGCGGCAGGCGTTGTTTTTTCTCCAACGCCACTGACAGATTTCACACCGTTACAGCGTGATAGCAAAGAAGGTCACATTTTGACGCAATACGAAATGCACGCGGTTGAGTCGGCGGGACTTTTGAAAATGGACTTTCTTGGTATTCGCAACTTGTCGATTTTGGGAGACGCGATTGCGCTTGCCAACAAGGTCAATGGTGCAAACATCATGCTCGAAAAGATTCCAGTTGACGATTCCAGGACTTTTGAGCTTCTTGCGCATGGGAAGACGATGGGAGTTTTCCAACTAGGCGGATCAGGAATGACGCGCTATCTGATGGATCTCAAGCCAGAGCGTGTGGAAGATATTATGGCGATGGTGGCTTTATATCGTCCGGGTCCTATGGAATCAATTCCAGAATATATTGCCCGCAAGCATAATCCAGAACTCATCACCTATCTCGATCCTCGCTTGAGCACAATTCTTGTTCAATCGTACGGCATTATCACTTATCAAGACGACGTCATGTTGATCGCCATTCATTTAGGCGGTTACTCATGGCTCGAAGCGGACAAGTTGCGTAAAGCCATGGGAAAGAAAATTCCGGAGGAAATGGCCGCTCAGAAAGAAAAACTCCTCAAGGGGCTTATCGTACACGGGAAGCTATCAAAGTCGGTCGCTAATCGTCTATGGAAGTTAATTGAACCTTTTGCCGCCTATGGGTTTAATAAGAGTCATGCCGCGAGCTACGGCATGGTTGCATACCAGACGGCGTACATGAAAGCGAACTATCCAGCGATTTATATGACCGCTCTGATGACCGCAGAGTCGGCTGACTTAAAAACAATCGCGGAGGCGGTGCACGAGTGTGATCGTTTGGGGATCGAGGTACTGCCTCCGGACGTAAATGAGTCACGGAAGAACTTTACATATATTGACGATACACGCATCCGTTTTGGACTTCTGGCGATTAAGAACCTCGGGGCAGAAGTAATTGAGATGTTGGTTGCGGAGCGTGAGGCTAATGGCTTGTTCAAGGATTTGAGTGATTTTGGTCGTCGTGCTCCACATCGCGTTGTTAGCAAAAAGGCATTTGAGGCACTCATTAAAGTTGGGGCGCTTGATCGTTTTGGTGAGCGCCGACAGTTGCTTGAGCATGTGGATCAGATCATTTTTTTCAACAAGCAAGCAGAGATGAAACGCGCGCAAAATCAAGTATCGTTTTTTGATCTTGCGCCAGAGATGGGGCAAGAATCGTTTACCATGCGACAAACTCCATCTGCGAGTCGAATGGAGCGACTCACATGGGAGCGGGAGTTGTTGGGGTTGTATGTGAGCGCGCATCCGACAGAGTCATTCTTGGCGCTTGAAGGAGATGTTATTGGTTATTGTGGAAAGGTCCCAGAGTATCCGGATGGAACATTCGTACGTGTAGCGGTGTCGGTTAGCGAAATTAAAACGATTTTTACAAAGAAGCAGGAGATGATGGCTTTTGTCACGATTGAAGACGTGAGCGGTGTAGCCGAACTCATTGTCTTTCCGCGCACGCTGACGGAGCATAAGGAACAAATTGTCGAAGGCGCCATTTTGTTGGTTTCGACAAAGGTGTCCGAGAAAGATGGAGAGAAAAAGCTAATTTGTAATAGCTTGATTCCTATTACGGAAGAGAATACAGATGACTTGCTCGAAATGGTGCGCACCGGTTCGTGGATTGCGACCAGTACGGTTGAGCGACTTGAGCGTTCCTCGCCTCCATCGTCGGGCGGTGGTCGGGAGGTGCTTGGCGTGGAGATTGTGCTACACGGCAAGCCAAGTCAGGACATGATTGCGGATTTGCGCGCGGTATTTGAGCAGTATCCAGGAATCCAGCGCGTCTCGCTGATGGTTGAGTCGGCTGGGCAGTGGCGTCGCGTACAGACCGAATATGCGATCGCTGATACCCCCGAAGCTCTGCGGGCCTTGCGCGCAATCGTTGGAAATGAATATGTGAAGGTGCGCTGATATTTTTTTTGTGATATAATTTTTTTATCCTATTCTTTTAGCCTTCTGTTTCTGTGACGACAACATCAACACCAAAAAAGAGAGTGGTGCGTAAAGTTGCGACACCAAAACCGATCGTTGCGGCTCTGCCATTAGAGCCAAAGTCGCGTCGGTCAGATCCATCGCTT
>JBBTQF010000008.1:0-3832 GCA_038065815.1 Patescibacteria group bacterium | reverse complement strand
GACACATGCCACGCGAAATCGGGTGGATCATCAGGTGAGCGAACTCCATTGTATCCTTGGAATCCGTAAGTCTCACATGGAACGGCCCCACCACACCATCGCGCGTCTGTAGTTTGAGCTCACGTTTTGCATCATCAGTCGTATGCACGTAGGAAAGTGTGATATTGCGTGAGAGTGTCGCGACTATCACTGGGAAGTTCAAGCGTCTGCGAGGGTGGCCGTTCATGAGTTTGAACCACACCGGCACCCCGAACGGCGTGCGTGGAATGATCCTCACGCCAGCATGGAGTTCTGCGATGAGCGTGTCTATACCACGCAAGAGAAAGCGACGCTCGATCTTCTCGTCGCGAATCACGTCGAGCTTCCCATCTTTCACGCTACGTATCTCGATTTCTATGGTGAGTGATCCATGTTCGTCAAGCCTCCTCATCTGTCCACTCTTGATGCGTGTCATGCGCGGACTAAGCTGTACGTGGACGTCAGATGGGTCTCCTATTTCGCGTTCGTAGACGCGCACGCCATCTGGAATTTTGAGATACACCAAAGCTCCGGCGCTTTCGTGTCCAAGCTTAATCGTGTAGGGGACAGGGTCGGCGCTTACAGCTAGCCAGATTGTCTCGTGTATTTCCATCTCATTCCTAGAGTGGTTTTAGAGGGTACAAAAAAAGAGGGTCAGTGTCAACCAATCCCTCTTTTTTCTTTCTTCTTATTTTGTAGCGGCAACGATTTTGGCGAACACGGCCGGATTCTTGGCTGCAATCTCGGAGAGCACTTTTCTGTCGAGCTCGATGTGCGCCTTCTTGATGGCACTGATGAGTTGGCTGTAGGTGGTACCGTTGAGCCGGGCGGCGGCATTCAGGCGAATCGTCCAGAGTCCTCGCATGTCGCGCTTCTTGAGTCTACGGTCGCGGTAAGCATTGACACCCGCTTTCAAAAAGGCGACGCGAGCCGCGCGCAATTTGATGCGACGGTTACCTTGGTATCCTTTGGTTTTTTTCAACAAGCTACGACGCTTTTTCAAGTGGAGCTTTCCTCGTTTGACACGTGACATAAATCTTTACTTACCAGTGAGCGCGATCAACAACTTTTTAATAACAGGAGGCGCCTGTTGATCAGTGCGCTTCTTGCGGGTGATGTTGCCAGAAGCACGGGAATTAAAATGATCTTGGCCAGCACGGCGTTTAAGCACCTTGCCGGTTTTTGTCATCTTAAAACGCTTGGTGAGTGCCTTGTGTGTTTTCTGCGACATAGATTCGTTGCGATACTTTACTGTCTAGCC
Organism: Patescibacteria group bacterium; assembly: GCA_038065815.1. Taxonomy (GTDB): domain Bacteria; phylum Patescibacteriota; class Patescibacteriia; order UBA9934; family CAMTUG01; genus JBBTQF01. Next base: position 2,553 of record JBBTQF010000008.1, on the reverse strand, counting down.
ACGATAACTGTCAACCGGCCAGCTTGTGAGCTCAAAGGTTGTTCAATACGGATAGGATACTTTTCACGGATCATCACTAAAAAGCGATTGACCACTTCTCGGGCCACGTCCGCATGAGCTTTTTCCCGACCACGCAGGACAATCTCAACTTTCAGCTTGTCTCCGCGTTCCAAAAACCCTTCGGCCTGTTTTTTTCGCACCCCTAAATCGTGCTCGCCGATGCGCAACGAAAGTCTGATGCCTTTAACTTCCACTTCCTTACTTTGTGCCTTGGCTTTTCGAGCTTCTTTTTCTTTCTGGTATTTGAATGTTCCGTAATCAATGAAGCGACAAACTGGTGGCTCGGCTTTTGGTGAGACTTCAACAAGATCAAACCCGACCGCGTGCGCTTTTTCAATCGCCGTGATCGTGTCCATAATTCCGAGCGGTTGGGCGTCCTGATCAATCACGCGCACTTGCGCTGATTTGATCTGTTCGTTGACGTTGTACTTTGGAACCTCAAATTTTGGTTTGCGGACACGATGGCGATGAATGCGCATGGCGGTGTTGTTATGGTTGCCTTTCGACTCACTTCGTTCGTTCAAGACATTCGACTTGCTTCGCGCGTCGAATGGTGGAGATGGCGAGAATTGAACTCGCGTGCGAATGATGTTTACGCAACCGTCTACAAGCTTAAAGTCAGGACCTATCCGTCATACCGTTTCGACGATGCGTGACGGAGCACATCATCAGAGCTCAAGGTTTATGACACCCGTTCCTCGTTATTGAGCATCACGAAGACGGATGAGCCGACGCGATTACGCGAAGGCTGGGGCAAAGCTGCGAATGCTGAAAGCATTCTTCACTTTGGCAATGATGTTGGCAGGTATCATTTGCACGAAGGATTTCGAGACTACGTGCGTGCTCGGCTTGCAAGTCATGTGAACGATCACCCGTCGATACCGATCATCCCCTAGGGAGAATTTGGAATTTGGGTCTGTCGCCAAATGTGCTTTTGATACGAAACTTCAGATGTTCGAGACAGAATTGCTGAATAAACTTTGCGGTTTAACTATAGTTAAGCCAAAAAGTTTTGAAGCGATTATGGCCGGACAGATGAGGTTGTAGTCAAAATGACATTTGGTGACAGACCCAATTTGGAATGCGCTCGGATTTCCCGATCAATCTCACGCTTCCGAATTGCCTCACGTTTTTCGAACTGCTTCTTTCCACGGCCAATCCCAAAAGAGAGTTTCACCAAATCGCCCTTAGTATAGAGAGAAATTGGGACGAGTGTCAACCCAGCCTCCTTTGATTTGCCGATCAGACGTTTGATCTCGCGTTTATGCAGTAAGAGTTTGCGGTCGCGCGTTGGGTTGTATGTTTTCTGCTCGCCAGCCGGTTTGTAAGGCGAAATGTGCATGGCTTTGAGCCATGCCTCGTTTCCACGCACCGAAACATACGCCCCTTGGAAACTCACGTGTCCTGCTTTTGCCGATTTCGTTTCCGCGCCAGTCAACTTTAAGCCAGCCTCCATCTCTTCGAGGATTTCATAGTCAAACTTTGCGCGTTTGTTGTAGGCGAGAGTTGGCATAGATTGTAGTTTACAATATGAGGCAGAAGTAACAAAGAGAGCTCCGTTGAAATGCACAGGCCTGGGACGTAAATCCCAGGCCAGCGTAGCACGATTGTAGATGTGAGATTCAGGGTCCGGCGTTCGGGTCGAACCCGTGGCAGTCGCCGATGTACTTGTACGAGCCGTCGCTGTTGAGCTCGTATGCACACTGGTAGACGTACTCTGGTTTTTCCGCGAGTTTGCACCCGAGGAACCGGAGCTTGTCTTGGCCGGCGGTTTCTTTGTCAGGAGGGAAGGCCGTTGAGGTACAGCCACCGTAGTTGACGACCTCGTTTTCGAGACAGCCGTTCGTCGGAATGACGTACGTTGCCTCGCCTTCAGCCGGCCTCGAGTTCGGACAGACGTCAATCGGGACATTCACCCCGTCGCCGTCTGCGTCGAGTTGCGCTGTCTCGACGGACACCTGCGGTCGAGCTTCGAGCACCGTGATTTTTTTCTCGATCGCCACCAGCCGTTCATCGTAGCTGGAGGCCACCTTCAGCGCTCGGTCAGTTGCCGCTTCGGCCGCCTCGATCTGTTTGGGGCCGTGCAGGAAGGATTCCTCGATTATCGCGACCTGATCGAAATTGTTTTTCAGATTCAGGCCGAGCGCAAGGATCGCCAGAAGGATTGCAAGGCCCGACAGAACAACGGTGACTGCGTGCCAGATGGGCGTGTCATTTTTCGTTTCAGTGTCCACGTTTCCTCCGTTTTGATGGTTGGTGATTGGAGTCTTGTCTTCCGGCCTTCGATAGTCCCATGGCGCATCCTTTTCGTTAGGATGTCCGATGAAACCGAGAGCCGAGTCTATGATCATGACACGGCCGGTTTTGTTTTCTGTTATCCGCGCCGACGCGTGTACTCCTTTTTCGGCGATTTCGCACCGATCAACACTCACCTTGCAATTCAGTTTTCCTTTTTGGACGAACTTTTCAAGCAGGTAAGCGGCAAGCAAAGCA
>JBBTQF010000007.1:0-10660 GCA_038065815.1 Patescibacteria group bacterium | reverse complement strand
AAATTGTCAGCGGTGCGGCTCCCCGCCTGCGCCGAGGCTTCGGCGGGCAGGCGCCGCCTTTCCGAATTTTCGCGGGGGGATTTTTTCGGAAAAATGCGTTCGGACTAATTCAAGAATACTGCACCAGAAAGGAAAAGTCAAAGAGTTTCTAATTCCAATCCCAAACGCGATACGTCCAATCAACCAACCCCTTCACCTCCTGAATACGCGAGGTTATTGAATCCGAACCCAGCAGGACCACATACACTCTTCCCTCTCCCTCCTTTTCAACCGCCAATGCAATTCCATATCCCGCCTCTGGCAAATATCCGGTCTTGCCAGCAAGCATTCCAAACGGTGTTTGATTTATAAAACTTCTAAGTAGATCGTCAGTCGAATCAATCGTCACTGTGCGACCGCTTTTTTGCGTCACTGTCGCAACAGATGTAGTCGTGAGCACCTGAATCTCTGATTGACGTTCAACGGCCGCAACGAGTTTTGTTAGATCATACGATGTTGAACGATTCTGACTGGACAACCCTGTTGGTTCCGTAAATATCGTATTCGTCATACCGAGCTCATCAGCCTTCCTGTTCATCGCATCAACAAATGAACTCTCATCAAGCCCAGAAAATCGTACCAACGCAATCGTCGCTGAATTGTCAGAACCTATGAGACTCGCTTTAAGTAGATCTCCAAGAGCCACAGGATCATTGACCGCCAGATAGAGACGCCCGCCATCACGCACGTCTATGTCCTCTATGACTACTTGAGCCGTGAGATCCGGAGAACGCTCCAAAAACACAAGCGCTGTCATGAGCTTGGTGATGCTCCCAATCGCGCGATCGGCTGTAGGATTTTTCTCATACAAAATCGCTCCACTTTCGACATCCATCACCAACACGCTCTGCGCCGAGGTCACAATCCCAAGACTCAATGAATCAATCTTCGTTGGGCCATCAAGGCTCACCCTCGGAAATCCATAACCAGAACTCACAAGCTGTAAAGCAACCATTGACGCATTGCGCTCACCAGCAACAGGCAATCCAGCTGTCGCCTCAAGCAAAGCTCCATCATACGGCAGAGCTGTAAGGAGTGTTGTTGTGAGAATAAGTTGCGCGAGCAAACGAGCGATCATACTTCTGGCACAGATGCCTCTGTCAGCAACTTACCGATCCTCTCATCCGCATGAAAATGTGTGTAGTCAGGCAGTTTTGTGATGGCACCGATTCCCAGATGACGCAGGAAATCAATAGAAGCCGTGTAAACAGGCTGGAGTTTGGCCATGTCATCACGCTCTTCAATCAGGCCACGCATTAGTAAGTTGCGAATTATAAGCGAGCAATTCACTCCGCGAATCTGTTCAATTTCTGGTTTTGTTACTGGAGCGCGATAGCAAATTATTGCAAGCGTTTCTAGCTGTGGGCGCGTGAGCTCACCACTCACCTCTTCCTTGCTCACTTGTGACACAAGCTCGGCATACGCAGGATTGCTCACGAGCTGTACCGACCCATCATGCACGAGGACGTAGAGCGCTGAACTCTTTGTGTTGTACTCCTTCACAAGGCGATCAAGCACTGCTGGAATATCACTAGCTGACGCCTCTAACAGCTTTGCGAGCATTTTCACGCTCACTGCTTTTCCAGAGGAAAATAAAATTGCAATAATTTTTTCATTCATACTAATCCACTCGCTTCAATTCAATCTCTCCAAACGCCACACCCTGCACGACCTTCACGAGTCGTTGTTTTGTGAGCTCCAGCAGAGCGAGAAAACTCACAACAACGTCAAGCTTACTCTGCGCGCCAGCCGTAATGTCGCGAAACGTCATCATCGCACGAGCTTTGAGTGCCTCATGAATATGTTTGATGCGCTCTTGCACGCTCACAACTTTTTGCATCGAAACCTGACGTAGAGCAAAGAACGGTTCAAGGCGCTTCATAAGATACAAAAATGCAATCTGCAACGATTGGATCGAAACATTACTCGGCGGTGCAAAGATGATCTCTTCAGTCACTGCTGGTGTACGACCTCGCGCAAAACTAATGCGTCCTTCACCGTAAATCCGTTCGAGATGTTCCGCCGCAGTCACAAACTCCTTGTAGAGTTTTAACTGCGAGGCAAGTGCATCAGCGTCTTCCTCAAGTTTGATTTCCGGAAGCAGTGCGTGAGACTTGATGAGAATCAGTCGCGCGGCGATCGTCAAAAAATCCGCAAGCTCTTCAGACGGGACATCTTGCTTTTCTAGATACACGAGATAATCATCTGTCACTTTGGCAAGCGAAACATTCGTAATCTCAAGCTCTTTGTTTTCAATAAGCTCAAGAAGAATTTGAAGTGGTCCAGAAAAAGCATCGAGTTTTGCCTCAAATGACATAGCTACTCGACTTTGATATGCGCTTCTTTGAGTACTCGATCTGGCATTTCTGACGGGGCGTCCATGACCGAAGTGTGAGCCGATCCGGTCATTGGAAAGGCCTGCACTTCGCGCAGATAATTCTCACCCGTCAAAATCATGATCATGCGTTCAACCCCAAGCCCAATGCCTCCATGTGGCGGGGTGCCATAGCTAAAAGCTTCAATCATATGACCGACCGATTGTTCAATTTCTTGATCAGAATAACCCATTGTTTTATAAGTCGCCCGAAGGACGTTTGGATCATTAGCACGAATACTCCCTCCGCCTGTTTCGTAGCCATTGCAAACCAAGTCATATTGACTCGTTAAAATATTCTTGATGTTTCGTCCAGCCAGATGATCCTCAACGAACTCAGGTTTTGGTTGCGAAAATGGATTATGCGTAAACGTCCACTGTCCTTCGTCGTTCTTCTCAAAGAACGGGAAATCAACGACCCATGCGTAGGCGAGAACGCCATTTTTTTTGTCCTCTTCTGAACGCAGATCAAATTTATCTGCTCCGTATTTAGCCATGGACTCTTGATACGTCAGCCGCGGAAACGGCTTTTCTTTAATGGTGAAACCAAGCGACTCGATGGACTTGATTATCATCGCTTCGATCACCTGCATAACTTCTTCGCGCTCTACAAAACTCAACTCAATATCAATCTGCGTGTGTTCAAACCCACGATCAGCACGAGGATCTTCGTCGCGAAAACAACGTGCGGTTTGAAAATAACGCTCAAATCCAGCTGTCATTAATAACTGTTTGTATTGTTGTGGACTTTGAGGCAAAGCAAAAAACTTTCCCGGCTGAAGGCGCGAAGGCACAATAAAATCACGCGAACCCTCTGGCGTCGCCTTCGTAAGATAAGGAGTCTCGATCTCCACAAAACGGTTTTGAAGCAAATATTGACGACAGGCTTGGACATATTCATTGCGCAAACGAATATTTTTTTGCAAACGCTCGCTTCGCAAATCAAGATAACGATATTTCAAACGAAGCTCTTCGTTCACCGGCATCGTATCCTTATCAATCTCAAACGGCGTCGTCTTGCAACGATTTAAAACCATAATTGCTTTCAAGGCAATCTCAATCATGCCTGTAGGCATCTCCGTGTTCACTTGCTTCTCACCGCGCTTTTGTATGACGCCTTCAACTTCAAGCACATACTCCGCGCCAAGCTCATCAATCACCGCCATCGCCTCGATACTCAAGTCTGGTTTGTAACAAACAACTTGGGCGATGCCACTTGCGTCGCGTAAATCAATAAAGACGAGCTTATCGCCCATGCGCCGAATGCCATGCGCCCAGCCGTTGAGTTTGACGGTCTCCCCGATCTTATCCTTTGTCTCGATAATCCAAGTTCGTTGCATAATTTATTTTGTGAACCACCAAATCCCTACGCCAATCAGGATAAGAACCGTCCATTGAAAAAATGTTTTTTTCATACTACGGCGTCAGACGATTTATGAGTCTTGGAAACGGAATCGTTTCGCGAATGTGCTGTAACCCACAAATCCATCCTGTGACACGCTCAAGCCCATAACCAAATCCAGAATGTGGAACAGAACCATACTTGCGCAAATCAAGATACCATGCGAAGGCCTTCTCTGGCAGATTATGCGCACGAATTTTTGCCAGCAGTTTATCGTAATCATCCTCGCGTTGACTACCACCAATAATCTCTCCATACCCTTCTGGTGCAAGTAAATCGTTGTTAAGCACGCGCGTTGGATCAGATGGATTTGGTTTCATGTAAAACGCTTTGACGACCGCGGGATATTGCTCCACGAAAATCGGTTGCTCATAAAGCCTGGTGAGCACGGTCTCGTCATCACCTCCAAGATCATCCATCGCACCAATGTCACTGCCGAGCTCGCGCAGTTTTGACACTGCTTCCGCGTGGGTGAGGTGAACAAACGGCGCTTTAATTTTTTTAAGAGGCTCTATGTCACGCTCAAGAACTTTCAATTCGAGCTCGCAATGTACCAAAACATCTGCGACAATGCGACAGATAAGCTCCTCCTGAATCTGCATATTTTCTTTATAATCCACAAATGCCGCTTCAGCGTCCATCATCCAAAATTCAGTGAGGTGGCGACGCGTCTTTGATTTCTCTGCACGAAAAACCGGACCAAAATCATACGCGCGACCAAGACTCATGATACCAGCCTCAAGATAAAGCTGACCGGATTGCGCAAGATAGGCTTTTGCCTCATCAAAATAATCAATCTCAAAAAGCTCCGTAGTACCCTCACATGCTGTCGGCGTCAAAATCGGCGTATCAAATCGCACAAATCCATTCTCGTGAAAATATTCTGCCGTTGAAGTCACGATGCGATCTCTGACGCGCTGAATCGCCCACTGTTTTTCGTTACGCAACCAGAGGTGGCGGTTGTCGAGCAGAAAATCTGGACCGTGCTCTTTTTTTCCAATCGGATAATCATCTGGCGCGAGCTGAACAATTTCAAAACTCGTACCTTGTACTTCAAAGCCGGATGGAGATCGAGGCTCGGCTTTCACAACACCACGGACGGTGACTGAAGATTCAATACGAAGCATTTGCAAAGACTCCCACTGGTCGGCGGGCAGTTCAGCGGCCGAGTAAACTACCTGCACGCGACCCGAACCGTCGCGTAATTGCAGAAAGAATATCTTTCCACTAGAACGAAAATTATACGCCCAACCTTTTAGAGTCACTTCTTGGCCAACTTTAGCTCCAATTTGATCAATCGTCATCCTATCCATAACGCCTACTATTGTAGCGAATCTATTGACAAATGGCTAGCTGAATTATTTAAAATCATCAACGGAATCACTGGAAAATGCGCGATTAGCAGAGAGTCTACGGCGTCGTGAAATTCGTGAAGAAGCGAACCCGGGAGACGCACGTCGAGCAATCGTAATAATGGAAACCCGAGTGACAAGCGCATCAGTTTAAGTGTCTCATCACAAAACGGGCGTGATGTGAACCACTGTTCCGGCTCGCGCTCCACACAGCTCAAGCAGACGACACCGCCACGCAGGCCGTGCCAACGAAATGCCTCATGGCGCACTGGCACTTGACACTTCACACACATTGCAAGCTCTGGACGATAACCTAAATACCCAAGCAGGCGCAGTGTGAAAGCGGAGAGTAAAAACCGTGAACGCTCCTCGGTGAATGACGGCGCATCGTTCAAAAATTTCAACCACATACGCAAAAAATAAAATAAGTGTTCATCTGGTTGACGGTCGCGCGTGCCGACCTCTACTAAATGAAAACTCTGCATAGCAAGCTCAAGTTTTTGCGCGTCAACTCTAATAATCGGATAGAGCTCAAGTCGCTCCACTCCAGCCACGATATCGCCAAAACGTCCTCGCACGACCATTAGATCACACAAGGCGAATGGCTCAAGGTGCGAAGAGAGTTTTGAGGATATTTTACGAGAGCCGCGCGCTCGGAGTTCAAGCTTGCCATGCTCGTCTGTAAGCACTGAATAATAACGATCAGCCTCGAGATGATCTCTTGAACCGAGGACGATGGCATGAGTGCGAAAGGTGGAGGACATACTACCGATCAAAAAAAGCCTGCAGAATCATAGTAGCCGCAAGCGCATCCTCGGATACATTGCTCCCATGTTCACGTTTGATTCTTGAGCTTTCGGAGGATGTGTAGCGTTCATCTTCTTCGTAAACTGGCACCGAAATCAACAAACGCAATGCATCAATAAACGCCAACGTTTTTTTTTCTTGCTCTGATGGAGGAGCTTCACCAGCCGAAAGTGGCACACCAACCACAACCGCATCAACTCGCTCGCGCTTCACAAGCTCTGCAAGCAGAATAGCTGTACGTTCGCCTTCGTGCCGAACGACATCCAGTGGCACCGCGACTTTCACCTCATCATCACCAAGCGCAAGACCGATCTTTTTATCGCCGTAATCAATCCCGAGGTAACGCATATTAAAATCCCACGCGTGGTGGAGGGGTCAATATTTCCACACCGTCTTTTGTCACCGCAATAGTGAGCTCAAAATGCGCGGCCAGTGATCCGTCAAGCGTCACAACAGTCCATCCATCATCCACCGTCTTCACCTGCCAATCACCAAGCGTAAGCATCGGCTCAATCGCCAAACAAATCCCATCCGGAAGTTCCATATCCGCCAAATCAGTCGCAACATAATTTGGCACACGTGGATCTTCGTGCACCTTATGTCCAACACCGTGACCAACAAGCGCACGCACGATGCCAAATCCGTGCGGTTTCACATTTCCTTGAATCGCTGTAGAAATCTCACGCACAGTCCCGCCAACACGAGCGGCCTCAACACCAGCCATCATGCTCTCACGCGTCGTCCGCAAAAGTTGCTTCTGCTCTTTGGGCAACTGATCAAACCCACCGACCGGCACAGTCACAGCCATATCAGTGCATAACCCATCATACCAACAACCAATGTCAAAACCCACCAAATCACCATTTTTGAGTTTTACATCACGATTGCCAAGTCCATGTACAACCTCGTCATTAATCGAGACGCACATCGTGCACGGAAATGACTCGTCGGAGGCACGAGATTTGTATCCAAGAAATGACGGCTCGCCACCGCCTTCACGAATGACGCGCGTCGCAATCTCGTCGAGCTCGCGTAGTGTCACCCCTTCTTTCACTAGATCAATCGCCGCCTGTAACGAACGAGAAAGTAATTCCCCACCACGACGCATCCTGTCAATTTCGTCAGCTGTTTTTTGATAGGACATATTTTTTTATTTCTTCCTCAACTTGATCCATACTCTTGCTTCCATCTACATAATGAACAATCCCTAGCTTTTCGTACTCTGCAAGCACTGGTAGTGTGTCATTATGATAAATCTCCAACCGACGACGCGTGGCCTCTGACGTCTCATCATTGCGCTGTCCAAGCTCACCGCCACACAAGTCACACACGCCTTCCATTTTTGGCGGATGAAACTCAATATGAAATACCGCCCCACATTTTTTGCATGTGCGACGACCTGTGAGCCGTCGTAACGCTTCCTCATCAGACAAATCAAGCACGATCACATGCGTTGGCTTATCGAAACTCACGTAGACTTCGTACTGTGATTGATTACGCGGATAACCATCAATGATGTAGCCGTTCACGGCATCTTGCTCCTGCAAACGTAGCTTGAGTACAGAAATCGCATCCTGATCGGAAACTAAATTTCCCGCATCCATAATTGACGCAAATTTCAACCCAAGCTCATCGCCCCTCGCAATGACGTCGCGTAGAAGCTGTCCCATGGAAAGAGCGGGAACCATGAGAGACGCAGAAAGCCTTACCGCCTGCGTCCCCTTGCCAGAACCCTGCGGGCCAAATAGAAGAATTTTGTACATAACACTCTATCATCACCGATACTCATACTCGTGCATCGCAATTTGAGCCTCCACTTGTTTGATGAGATCAATCACCACCGAAACGACAATGATCACAGAAGAGCCTCCGACGATCAGCTGTTGCGAACCTGTCAAATACTGCGCAATGTTTGGAAGGATCGCAATCGTCGCAAGATAAAAGCCACCGACAAAAAGAATGCGATTCGTAACCCATTGTAAATATTCAGCCGTAGCGCGACCGGGACGAATACCCGGAATAAATCCTCCTTGCTTCTGAATATTCTCTGCGATTTGCTCTGGACGAAATACGACGCCAGCGTAAAAAAACGTGAAGCCGAAAACAAGCAAAAAGTAAATAATCGCGTAGAAGAGTTGATTCTGGAAAATTTGAATGACCCACTGCGCGGCGCCAGCGATCCAAGCGGACTTTGCCTGCAAAAAGAACTGCGCCATTGTCGGCGGGAAGAGCACCAGCGAGATAGCGAAGATGATCGGGATCATTCCACCCATGTTTACACGCAATGGAATATGCGAACTCACACCACCGAGTGATCGAGCTCCTTGTTGCATACGCGCGTACTGCACAGGAATATTCCGTTGTCCTTCATTGATTAATACCACCGCGAGAATCGTCACCACAAACAAGATAATAAACAAGAGGATGTCGAAAAGTTGTGAGCGGTCAAATGTCGCAAAGGTCTGCTGGAAGAACGTCGGCAATCCAGCGATGATGCCGGCAAAGATAAGAATTGAGATACCGTTGCCGATGTTGCGCTCACTGATGAGTTCCCCAAGCCACATGAGAAAAATTGTTCCAGCAGTCATCGTGATAACAGCAAGCAACGTCTCAAACCCACGCAGATCAAGCCCGAGTCCGCCTCCCTGTTGTGAGAACAGGATGATGAGTCCATACGCCTGTAAGAGTGCAAGCGGTACAGTGGCTATACGCGACCACTGCGTAATCTTGCGACGACCCTGCTCCTCTTTTTGCAACTCTTCCATGCGTGGAACGATCATACCGAGCAGTTGGAAGATAATCGAGGAGGTAATATACGGCCCAACGCCAAGTGCCACAATCGAGAAACTCTCAAGCGTACCGCCAGAAAAGACGTTCAACAATCCCAAAATTTGGTTGGAGGCAAGAAATTGGCTGATGGAGGAGGCGTCCACCCCAGGCACTGGAATATGGGCCGCGAGTCGAAACACAACAAGCATCCCAAGGACAATAAGGATGCTTGTCCGCAACTCCTTAATTCTAAAGACGCGGAAAATCCAATTCATAACGAGTGATTAAACGATCGTACCGCCTTTGGCGGTGATCTTTTCTTTGGCCGAGTCTGAAATGAGACAACCCTGAATCGTCAAAGCGTGTGAGATTTCTCCGACTCCGAGAATCTTCACGCGCTTGGCACCCTTACCGATGAGTCCTTTTTCTTGCATGGTCACCATAGTCACTGGCACTGAACCATCAAAATGTTTATCGAGAACCCCGACGTTCACAACATGGGCCCTTGGTCTCAAACTTTTGAAACCACGCAGTTTTGGCGTACCCAAAATCAAACGCTTTGCACCAAGACGCTTAAGACCGGAAACACCTGAACGTGATTTTTGGCCTTTGGCACCAGCACCAGAGTAGCTTCCTGTTGACCCCAAACCACGACCAACGCGCTTTTTACCACGCTTGGATCCTTTGGCTGGACGAATATTGTGAATACCAATGGACATATTATTCTGAAACATCTTTCTTTACCACGAGGCGACGTTTGAGCGTGCTCTCGGTAGCAAGAAGTTTTTCCAACGCATCAAACGTAGCACGGGCATTATTAATCTTGTTGCTAGACCCCAAACTCTTGCTCACAATATTTGGCACACCGGCGAGTTCAAGCACAACGCGCACAGCGCCACCAGATTTAATTCCTGTCCCTTTTGGCGCAGGCTTTAATAACACTTTAGAAGCTCCATACTTCGCGAGAACAGGGAAAGAGATTGTCTCGTTGACTAATGGGATGCGCATGAGATGCTTTTTAGCCTGACGAAATGCCTTCTCAACAGACAACTGCACGTCCGCTCCTTTCGCGACGCCATATCCTACGCGTCCATTACGGTCTCCAATAATCAAGCAGACGCGGAAACGCATGCGCTTTCCACCAGCCGTCACACGGGTCACGCGTGACAACTCCAAAATACGCTGATCAAACTCGCGTGGTTCCTGTTGCGGACGGCGACGACCACCGCGCCCTCCACCGCGACGCTCGCCACGCTCTCCACCACGGCCTTTCTTCTCTACTAATTTTGTTGCGTTACCAATCATATTAATTCGTGTAGGAAAGACCCGCCTTCTGCGCTGCTTCAATAAGAGCCTGCACACGCCCATGATAGCGGTAAGCACCACGATCTACAACAGCACGCATGATGCCGGCCTTCACAGCCTTTTCTCCGAGCAGTGTCCCAACAACGCTTGCGGTAATCACGCGACCCTTACCTTTCTCACGCACGGCCTGCTGATCAGAAGCGGCAACAAGCGTACGACCAACAACATCATCAATGAGCTGTGCGCTCATGTGCTTCAAACTGCGCTTAATCGTTAAGCGTGGACGCTCGGCGGTTCCGTGCACGCGCGCTCGCACGCGTTGCGCGCGACGAAAGGCTCGTTCTCGTTTTTGAACAATACGATCTTTCATAAAATTTCTATTCGCCAGTCTTGGCTGTCTTCCCTGCTTTGCGACGAACCGTCTCCGTCGTGTACTTAATTCCTTTTCCGCCGTATGGTTCTGGTTTACGAACCAAACGAATACGAGAAGCAAACTGTCCAAGCGCCACATTATCAATCCCGGAAAGCGTAAGGATGTTCTTTTCTACAGTCGCCGTTATTCCCGTCGGCAGTGGTACATCAACATCATGTGAAAAACCAACCTCCAGAACA
>JBBTQF010000006.1:0-1794 GCA_038065815.1 Patescibacteria group bacterium | reverse complement strand
CATCGAGATCTGTCTCGATAGAGATAGTCGCCGGATCAACGGCCTCGACGCTCGGTAGAACATGACCTGAATCTGCGCGCATTCGGCGACGAGCAACTAACACTAGAAGTGCTCCGACTCCAAACCACAAACTCAACTGGCTTGTGTGTGTCAACAGTGGCCACTCTAGGATGGCTCCAATGATAGAAAATCCGACTAATAAAATAACGGCGAAAAGCAAAATAGTATCGCCTGTTTTCTGCGCGGATAAGCGGAGACGACGCGCTCGGATCGAAACAGCGTTGGTGGGCTCACGCCAAAGATATCTTGTCCCATTAATGCTAATCCCTTTCATACTGAAAGTACGCCGACGATGTGAATGAGAATCTCAATAGCAACGACGATAGGGATGATTATGTAGAGCAGGAGCAAAAACAACATGGCGGAGGCGTACACAAGCAAAAAAAGTGAACGTCCGACGATTTGCGCGACGCGCACAAAAAAACTGATGATCCGACCCGCGATGTCGTGCGAGCCGTACATGGGCACAAATATATTTTTAAGCCAGACACCAACAGCAAGCGAGGATTCATAATCGCCAACCGAGCGTGCCACAAAACGCGCCATCTGACCGAGCCCGCGTGTGTACCACCAAATAGGAACAAAGACGAAGCTTTGAACGAATTCCAAAAGAAAATAACGAAGGATCATAGCGCGTCTATTCTAACATAAATGCAACACCGCCGTCCCGTGTGGACAGCGGTGGTTGCGCGTAGAGGTCTCCTACGAATCTCTGCGACGCGTCTGAGTTACACAGAGCAGACGGTGTCGCTCCGATCTGTGGACATTGAGACGATTCGGCGAGCGATCGCCGATCGCTTGATCGAGTTTCTTGATCAGTTGATCCAGGCGCCGCAGTTGCTCGATGAGATCGCCTCGCTTGCTGTCAGAAACGCGCAGTTCGATCGAAGCGAACCGCACGGTGATGATGTAGCCTCGCCAGGCGAAGTAGTACGAGCCGTCTCCGTACTTCATCACCTGCGCGAGCTTGCCGAGTGCGACGAACGACACGAGCCAGTCGCCTCCGCCGATCTCCTTCAGGATGTCGTAGAGAATCGCGACGCGCCAGTCAACGATTCCGTGACAGATCAGCTTACAGTGGGAATCTGGTGGTTGTGGAAACGAGATGATTTCAGTTTTAGCTTTTTGTCCACTTCTCTGCATTGTAACCTCTGGGTGAAAGTCCAATCCGACCGCGCTAATCCAACCACAATTTCTCCTGTGTGTCAACCCATCCATTCATAAAGGACGGGTTGAGCCTAGTGGCTATAGATCAGTAGACCTGTCGCCAAATAAGCTTATAGACGAAAAAGGTCAGAAGCGAGCGAAAGCCGTTTCTGGCATTTTGTAGGCATAAGATTATTTGGCAACAGGTCTAGTGGTGTAGTAAAAAAGTTCGGCCACCAAGGAGAATCCTTGGCGGCCGTACTCGGTAGTAGAAGTTTTGTTGAGGGTGCGCGGCTATCCCGAGCAGTCGTAGGTGTAGGTGATGCGTTCTCCCACCGTCCCGTCTGCGCCACTGTCCTCCTCTTCCGTCAGCATATTGCCGTTGGCATCGTAGGTGTAGGTGATGCGATCGTCCACCGTTCCGTTGGCGTCGTAGTCGGCCTCTAACGTCAGCATGTTGCCGTTGGCATCGTAGGTGTAGGTAGTGCGAGAGTCCACCGTCCCATCGGCGCCACTGTCCTCCTCTTCCGTCAGCATGTTGCCGTTGGCGTCGTAGGTGTAGGTGCGGCGGTAGTCCACCGTCCCGTC
>JBBTQF010000005.1:0-20353 GCA_038065815.1 Patescibacteria group bacterium | reverse complement strand
CAATTTGGCGGTCGTTTTTGATTGATGTTCGAACATTCTTTGAGCAAAACCCCCAATAAGGAAGCCAGCCCCACCACTGCTCGACAAGCTCGCCACACCACAGAAAAATACTCTTTGTTCTTTTCCTTTGCTCAAACGGAACGGGAACGGAAGCAGGCGGGCAAAAAGGAAGGGGGTTAGGGGGAAGGCATTTTTGAAGTCGCAAAACAATTTCTGCCCGCTCAAACGGAAGTTCGAATCAATCTTTTTTAGAAAATCCATGTTCGCCACCAACGCACAACACTGGTTTTATTCCAGTGTTCTAAAACCAGTCTTTTTTCGCATGGATCCCGAGCGCGTGCATGATCGGGTTGTTTGGCTTGGAAAAATGATGAGCAACACGCCATTGACGAAATACATCACCCGCACGATATTTGATTACAAACATCCAGCTTTGGTTCAAGAGATTCTCGGCATTCGTTTCTCTAATCCAGTCGGCCTCACAGCCGGGTTCGATAAAAATGCGGAGCTCACGAGCATCATCCCGTCGGTCGGGTTCGGCTTTGAAGAAGTCGGTTCTATTACCGGCGAGCCTTGTGAAGGGAATCCGAAGCCGCGTTTGTGGCGGTTGCCGAAATCAAGAGGGCTGGTGGTTTGGTATGGACTCAAGAATGATGGATGCGAAGTGGTAGCCGAACGGTTAAAAAACAGGACGTTCGAAGTTCCAATCGGCACAAGCGTCGCGCGAACGAATTCGACAGCGACTATCAGCACGGAGGCGGGCATTGCGGACTACGCTAAAGCATTTCGCGCTTTTGCGGACATCGGCGATTATACCGCCGTGAACATCAGCTGTCCGAACACGTGTGGTGGGGAACCATTCACTGACCCGAAACGACTCGACGATCTTCTTGTCGCGCTTGATGAGATCCCTACAAAGAAACTTGTCTTTCTTAAACTGTCCGTGGACACCACAACTCGTGAATTGGATGCCATGATTAAGGTTTGTGGAAAGCATCGCATTCACGGATTCATTATCTCAAACCTCACAAAACATTATGATCGCCCAACGATTAACGAGGAGGAACGGCGTGGAATCACCAAGGGCGGAATAAGTGGGCACCCGGTGTTTAATCCGTCGAACGAGCTCATCTCGTATATCTATCAGACGGTCGGATCGCGTTACGTCATTGTTGGTTCTGGCGGTATTTTTTCAGCAGAAGACGCGTATGAAAAAATTCGGCTTGGAGCCTCTTTGGTCCAGCTTGCTACGGGGATGATTTTTGAAGGCCCTCAATTGATCGGAGAAATTAACCGTGGCTTGGTTCAATTGATGGAGCACGATGGGTTTGCCAACGTCAGGGAGGCGGTAGGCACTGCTCATCGGAAATAAGGAATTAAAACATTAATCCCATCGCCGTATTGTTTTGTTTGTGTTATAATCATCTCATCGTAAAAAAATAATTCTTTTTTATGGCCAAGGGAAATAACGCCCAGAAAAAGAACGTGAAGAAGCCAAAGAAGGCCAAGAAATAAGCGCAAGAAGCGACCACGTCATCACGGCGAGGTCGTTTTTGAAATATGGCACATCAACGAGTCCATGAATTATCATGGTGAGGAGAGCTGTTGCGATAAGGTAATTGGGTAATTGTGTAATTGAGTAATTGCCGGTAGGCGAAGTTACCACGCCACGTAGCACAAGTGTTGCAATCCACAAAAATGCTACCAGACCGAGCAGGCCGAGCTCGGACCAAATGTTGAGAATGATGTTGTGAGGGTATTGGAAAATCTCGTATTGGATGTCGTTGTGATACGGCTCGAGCGCGGTTGGATAGCCAGAAAGCCCGGCGCCAAAGAGCCAGTTGTCCTTTAGCATCTCAAACGTCTCATTCCACTGCGAACGGCGAACGAGCCCAGAGGAGTCCTGAAGCAAAAGTTTTTCACGTACAACAGGAATCGAGAGGACAACACCAATCGCAACAACAGCACTCGCGAGACCGAAAATCCACTTTCGTGTTTGCGCCGACCTGACAGAGTGCGGGAGCGATCTGATAAACCAAATGAGCAGAAGGCTTGTCGGGATAGCTACGAGCGAGGCTTCAGTTTTCGCAAGCACAATAGCGATAAGGCCGAGGATTGTGACAAGCGACCAATAGAGTTTCAAATTTATTTCGTCTCTTGTTTTTAGATTTTCGACTTTACTAAAGACTCTCATGACGGCGATGGAGATAATCGGCGCCAGATACAATCCAACCGCATTCGGGTACTCAAAAAAACTTGTCACGCGTCGCTCAAAATCCCATGGTGATGGAATACCGTAACCTGTGAAATATTGAGTGATCGCAAAAATACTTACGAGCAGAGCTCCAAGTCCCAATGCCTCGAGCGCTCGTCGTCTGTCCATCTCATTAATAAGCGTAGACCTAACAACATAGAAAAAAAGGATCGGCTCGATGAAATAAGATTTCCAAATGCCAAGCGCGGCCAAGCGATCAGGAGCGACGACGACACCGATTGTCGCCGCTAGGATAAGGAGAATGATTGAATAATTGAGTAATTTGGTAATTGAGTAATTTGGTAATTGTCGGATGAAAAAAACAAGGAAGACGATGAGGAGTAAAATTTCAAGCAGAGTGAACGGAACAGGTCCAACAGAAAAGCGGATCAGATAACTCGGCAAAAAAACGAGCGTGAGCAAAATCGCCAGCTTGAGATCGCGCCAAGCGATGATGGTAAACAGAGCGATTGCTAGGGCAAGAAGAGTCACGCTCATATAATTAAGCGTTTTAGCTGTTTAGGATGGAGTCCGCCAAGCGCGGTTAGAGCCACGAGGTACACGAGAGATCCAAGGAATATCTGGACAAGCAGATTCATGGAACCAAAAGCAGGCAACAAGAGGAACATGATTACGGCAGACAGCAGTGCTTTTGCCATAACGGTAAGGCTGGGAATGCGTTTGCTGACAGCCGAGGTCACAACAAAAACAAGGATGGTGATGGTAAGTTCAGAAAATAGTGTCACGCCAACCGCTCCAAATACACCGAAGCGCGGAATAAATACGAGGTAGCCTATGATAGAGACGACTGCAACGGTCGCAAATCCGAGAACCACGCGCCGTTGTGCGTTGAGGGCGATGACGGCGTGGGCAAAAAGGTTTCCAAAAAAGACAATCGCGGATGTTGGAGCGAGCCATTTCATGATTGGACCGGCGGCGCGAAATTCGGCGCCACCGATAAAGACCATTATCGGTTCTGCAAGGGCGTAGGCGCCGACAGCAATCGGCACCGCTACGATTGCAAATACGTCAAAGGTATTTTGCATTGTTTTGTGAAATGTTTCCTTGTCGTTGTTTTTCCAAGTTCGTACGAGAATCGGCAGGACAAGCCCCATGAACATGGCTGGGATCGCCGTGATGACGTCAACCATTTTGTAGGCCGCGCCGTACGCTCCGACCTCTTCCGTCGTACGCATCAGTGACAAAAAAACAATGTCGCCACGCAGATAAATCAGATTAAAAAAAATAGTTGCGCCAATCGGCCAACTACGTTTTATAATCTCGCCCCACATATCGGTATGCAGATGCCACTTGAGTTTTACAAACGGACGTGTGAGTGCAACAAGGACTAGACACTGCAAGACGGCCGCGATCATCACCGTTCCTACGAATGCGATTACGCCACCATGTAAGATGGCGACTAGGAGAACGCCTCCAAAAAACGTTACGCGATTGACGAGCTCGGCAACGACCACGCGCCACATTTCAAGTCGTTTTTGAAAGATTCCTACGAGCAGTTGAGTAAATGTTGCAAAGAAATAGGCGATTGCGCCAATACCAATCGCGAGCTTGACCGCATTGGAGTAAGGAAAAAAGAGTCCAATCAAGACCGAGGCAGAAAAAAAGAACAGCCCAGAAATGAGCCGTAGTGAAAGCATGTTAGAAAGAACGCGGTGTTCATCCGCGTCTGGTTCACTGATCATCTGTACCGTGGTGAGTGTGAGACCAAAGTCAACCAAAGTCGCAAAGAGCGTTACAAAGGTGATTGCGGTCGTGAACTCTCCAAAACCAAAAGTGCCAAGGTTACGCAAGAGAACCGCGACAGTCACAACACCAAGCAATGTCCCTGCGGTTTTGCCGATCAACTGTAATATTGTGTTGCGCGCGAGACGTTGTGTGAGTTCTGCTGACATAAGACTTTTGATTGTAGAGGGAAAATTGACGAAAAGCCAATTTTTTGTTTTACTAGAGTCAAACGAAAACAAATATGCTCTATTTTCGATCGAGAAGTACGGTAGCCGCTTTTTTGGCCGTACTTCTTTTTGTTTTTGGTTTTGCATCGCACGTCTTGGCTGTCACAAGAACAGATTTTGCTGCGTTGCAGGTGCAAACTCCCGGTAAGATTACCATGAAGCCCGGCGAGGAAAAGACTGTCAGCCTCACTTTTCAAAATATCGGGAAGATTGGGTGGACCAATGACGGCAAGGAGTTGGTCTCGATTTATACTTACGGACCGAAGTATCGCACGAGTGCATTTCAGGCGAGCTCTTGGTTGAGCGCGTCGCAACCAACAAAGATCTCCGAGAGCTCTGTTGTTATTGGGAAGACTGGCACGATCAAGTTGACCTTAAAAGCTCCAATATCAACTGGCACATACACCGAGACATTCCATCTTGCGGCAGAAAATGTTGCTTGGATTTCTGGCGGAGAGTTTGCGCTCTCTATTACAGTCGCTGATACAGCGATCTCGAATTCTTCCAAAACATCGTCTTTAAAGAGTTCGAAATATCAAGCTGAAATCGTCTCTACAAAAACGACAAAATTCAAAGCAAAGGGCGGCGTGACGTTACTCTATCCAGTGACGCTAAATAATGTTGGCACAAGCAGTTGGGGTAAACGTAGCATCGAGCCGACGGAGATTCGTTTTGCCACAGGTTCGGGTGTTTCGGTGAAGCATAAATCATGGAAGTCTAGTAGCGTCGTCGCGTATGCCACAAACGAAGTCAAACCGGGCGAGAGTGAGACAATCATGATTGCGATGACATCACCTAGTAAGAAGGGGACTTATACGGCATCGTTTAGAATGGCGATTGATGGAACTGCGATCGCTGGGTCAGAGATTTCGATTCCGATTGAGGTGACAAAAGATGCGCCAGATGCGGTTGCAAGCGAGAATATAAAAAAAATTTTGATCAGCGAGCCGACGATTCGTGTCGGCGTCATGATTGTAGATGAGGAGACAGATGATCGCGTGGAGATCGTAGGCGCCTCGGCGATCGAGTTGCGCGACGTGCAAGGAAATCTGCTTGCCAATGTTGCGTCTGGCGAAATCATGAAAGCCTTTTATGAAGATGGATACTATTTTTACGATGTTGGTCGCGGGCTTGAGAAATCCAGCTACGGTTTACGTTTTATTACGATCGAAGCTAACGCGGTTCTCACAGTCACGAATTTCGATCGTCGCGAGACGCGCAACGCCGGCTACGCTGACAATCAATTCAGAAATGTGCTCGAGTTGCGCTACAACACGACAAAGGATCGCACGTGGCTCATCAACGAGCTACCGATGGAGTACTACTTGCGCGGACTCGCCGAAACATCGGACTCCTCGCACGACGAATTTAAAAAAGCTCTCTTCGTTGCGGCGCGAACTTACGCCTATTATCATTGGCAACGAGCGACAAAACATGACGCCGAGTTTTTTCATGTTGATGCCTATGCCGATCAGGTCTACAACGGCTATGGTTACGAAGCGCGAACTCCAAATATCACAAAAGCCGTCGAGGCGACACGCGGTATCACAGCCACTTACGATGGAGCGACAGCCATCACTGCATATTTTTCTCGTTCTGATGGTCGGACGCGTGATTGGAGCGAGGTGTGGGGCGGGAGTGTTCCATGGTCAAAATCTGTTGCAGTGCCATGTGATGAAGGGAAGACGCTCTGGGGTCATGGCGTTGGTATGAGCGCCTCTGGCGGATTGTGTATGGCCAAAGAAGGTAAAACGTACGATGAAATCGTTAAGTATTTCTATACAGGTGTCGCATTGGAGAAACGATGGGAGTAATGCACGCCACTAAAGTAGCTATGAAGTTTTTTCTTTTTTCTTTACTGCTTTTTCCTCTCATAAGTTCGGCCGCAACCGATCCTCTTTTTGAGATTTATGCACAACGTATTGACCTTCAAAAATCGTTTGATGAAACTGGTGTTGCGATTGCTGGCAGTGCGGCAGGATTTTTGATTGATCTTGAGGACTGGGCAAGGCAGTACGGTTGGCAAGAATATAATGAGCTCGCTGTTTACGCGCCGAGTGTTGATCCTCCGAGTAATTCGAGCACACCAGCACCTAGTGTCACAGCCTCACACTACATCGTGATTGATAAGGCGAGTGGAGCAGTGCTCGCGCAGAAGGACGCGGGAGCAGTGTGGCCCATTGCTTCGATCACCAAACTCATGACAACCGATTTGCTCCTTAACTCTGGCGTAAATCTTGACGCGATTGTTTCTGTGAGATCCATTGATGATGTTGGTGGAGCAAAACTGTGGGTTAACGACGGGACGACATTTTCCGTGCGAGATCTCCTTGCGGCTATGCTCATCGGTTCGGCAAACAACGCGGCAAACGCGCTTTCGCGCATCACTGCAGGGAATGACGTGGTTGACGAAATGAATGCGCGAGCTGAAGAGCTCGGTCTTCATCGCACGACCTTTGTCGATCCGGCGGGAATTGATCCAGCAAATATCTCAACTGCCCGCGAAGTGGCTGAACTTGCAAAGACGGTTTTCGCGCACGAAGAAGTGCATCAACTCACCACGACTTCGAGCAAATACATTTACGCGATCTCTGACGGACAGTGGCGACGCATGAAAAATACAAATTGGCTTGTGTACTATCCAGAGTATGATGACGTGTGGGTGACGGCGGGCAAAACGGGTTATTTAGATGAGTCCGGTTGGAACCTTGTCGTACAAATGCGTCCGAGCAAGGTAGACGAAAACCGTGAAGTGATTGTAGTTACATTTGGGTCAACCTCACGGCAGGAAAGTTTTAATGATACCGAGGCACTCGCTCAATGGGCGTGGGAGTCGTTTGATTGGGATAGGGGCGCGCTAGAAGTCGCCACGCGTTGATGGCGCGAGCGGTCTTCATCAACAGCCTTTAGAATTATTTGTCGCACCAATTCTGGTCGCGGAATTTGTTTAAAATGAAAGCGCGTTTTTTCGGCGGCTGTTTGTAGCATCACGTCACCGTAGTTCAAAAAGGTGTGCAACATACCGCGCACTTCTGATGTAACATCCATGATGTTTTCAAGATGGAGTTCAGAAGCTGTACGGACAAACAATCCAAACTGTTCAATATTGACGACTCGCTCTGTCGTGACAATCCACATGTCTAGATAATAATTAACGATTTCCTGAAAGGCGAGCATCCAGATGGCGAGGTAGTAAAAACTAGCGGCGACCGCAAGTGTTGGTCCAACAAGCGGATCCGTGAGGAGGTTCGGAAACTCCGAGAGGATGAGGAAGTACACTCCAACCGGAATCGCCACAGAAAAAAGAAAAAAAGCGCAAATCTTGAACGGCACCACCCAGTGACGACGCAACAACAAAAGGGTCTTTTCATCTGGGCGCTGGTTGGGGAGGCGGTTGGAATTAATCATAAGCTCGGAAGTGACTTTGACGTGATAGAACTGAAAATCTCTTGCAAATCAATCGGCGTCATCCAGTTGTAACCAGAGAGTGCGACGAATGACGCATACGCAATCAACACTGTTCCTGCGATATAGCAGAAGATGATCGTTTTTGTTTTCCAGTCAGCCGTGCCGTAGTGCCATAGGTGGTAAAGATTGAAGGAGACGAAAAAGAGATACAGCAAAACGAAAAGTCCGTAAGGAATTAACAGGATGGCGAGCGGAATGCCTGCGGAAAGATCAATCATACCAGGCGTGGAGAGGCTTGTTTAATGTGTTCGTAGGCCAAATCGGTTGCGGTCCGACCACGCGGAGTGCGCTCTAGGAAGCCGAGCTGTAAAAGAAAAGGTTCGATGATCTCTTCAATCGTTTCAATCTCTTCTTGCGTGGCGGCGGCAAGCGTTCCAAGCCCGACCGGTCCGCCATGATATTTTTCCATGATCGTTTGGAGGATTAAGCGATCAACGCGGTCGAGTCCGACTGTATCAATATCAAGTAGATGAAGTGCGCGCTGTGCCAACTCTTTGGTGAGGCGACCATCACCATGCACTTGCGCAAAGTCTCGCACACGCCGTAGCAAACGATTGGCAACGCGCGGTGTGCGACGTGCACGATTCGCAATCTCACTTTCCGCGTCTGTATCAAGCGTTAAGTGCATATGCTCTGCGCTACGTCGCACGATCGTGGCAATTTCCGTTGGCTCATAGTAGTTCAGATGATACACCGAACCAAAACGATCGCGTAGCGGAGCCGAGAGTAGAGACAATCGAGTTGTCGCGCCGATGATGGTGAACGGCTCCAAGTTGAGTCGAAGCGTACGCGCCGTTGGTCCCTTGCCCACGATCAGATCGAGCGCGTAATCCTCCATCGCTGGATAGAGAGTTTCTTCAATGGTTTTGTTTAAGCGATGAATTTCATCAATAAATAAAATATCGCCTCGCGCAAGGTTCGAAAGAATTGCCGCCAGGTCGCCGACACGCTCGAGTGACGGACCGCTTGTGATGCGAATTTGCCCACCCATTTCGTTTGCCACGATGTGTGCAAGGGTTGTTTTTCCAAGCCCTGGATTGCCGTAGAACAGTAGATGCTCAAGTGGTTCTTGACGCTTCTTTGCCGCCTGCATGAAAATACTCAAATTGGTTTTCAGCGCGTCTTGTCCAATAAACTCATCAAGTCGCGAAGGTCGCAATGTCAGTTCAAATCTACGCTCTTCATCAGAAGCGCTAGGCGTGGTCACACGCTCCGGTATAATTTCCGCCGGCTCAATCATAGTGTAATTTACAGTATAACACGCCTAGATCTTCCAAAAAAAGAGAGGTAAACAAAAAACACACGATCAATCGTATGTATTGGTGGGCAGGGTGGGATTCGAACCCACGAGGCCTTACGGCCAGAGGGGTTTAAGCCCTCCGCGTATACCACTCCGCCACCTGCCCATTGCAGGAGCATAGTCTAATTTTTGACCGACTTCAAGAGACTATGATAGTCTCAACGTCATTAAGGGGACCGTGGTAGTTATCGAAGAGTTTTGCGGCGGTAGTTCAGTGGTAGAACGTCTCCTTGCCAAGGAGAAGGTCGCGGGTTCGACTCCCGTCCGCCGCTCCATGAAAAGAACCTCGGAAATCCGAGGCTCTTTTCATTCGCTTTAGGCGCCGAACTCAAGGCGTTTGAGTCGCGCATCAAACAAGGCGTTTTGTTGCACTTGGACGGCAAAATTCATTGCCAAGCCCTTTAGGATTTTTTGGATGTCAAGCAGAACCACTTTGATCTCTGCTATGTCTGCCTTCAGACCAGCCACGTCGGTCTTCAACACACCGACATCTGTCTTGAGGCCAGCCACGTCGGTCTTCAACACACCGACATCTGTCTTGAGATCCGTAACATCTGTCTTGAGGCCACCTAACTGTTCATCAATGGAATCAAAACGCGTGGTGGCTTCATCGAAGCCACCTTTGGTCATGGCCGCCAGTTCGTCTGTGGTGATCACTGCCATACGAGAAATAAATTATAGCATGAGTCCATATGGGTGTCATGAACGACGTCATCACTCAAGCCACTAACCCGTCGCTTGTGGTTGTTTATTCATTTGGATTCTTAACCACTTGATGCCAGCTCGATTTCCCGCCTTGTATTGTTCACGCGCGATAGCCATTACAAATTCTCGTAGCGCCAGACGTTCATCACCATCAATTTGTAACTGCTCGGCAATCGTCTCAAGGCCAGTCGCAAGTTTGTTGTACCAGCCACCAGTTTGTTGTTGTGTTTCCATAGAATAAAAGTTAAGCGAAGGACGGTTTGAATGATTTCTGCCGATGGCGCCAAGCGAGCGCGCCAAGCCCAAGTAAGGTAACGGTCAACATGATGAGTCCCCACGGTGGATTTTTTTGTGAGCTTGTCGCAAGGCTCATCGTCGCTTCCTCTGATGTTGGCGCACTTGTGACTAGGTCGCCTATTCCGCGTGGAAGTAGACGCATCTCGTCGTTGTAACGCGTGAGCACTCCTGTAATTTCGTAACGCTCCCCAGGACGCACGGATGAGGTCGCAATGTCCGTTTTGTCTTTGAGTACAACGGCGATAGAGACACCTTCCTCCTCGAGGTTGAACCGATCTATGCCACGATCAACGACCGTACCACTTACGCGCACTAATCGGCCGACCTCTGTCTCATCGATCTCATCAATCGAGAGAGTTCGCGCCTCGATTTCCTCCGAGCCGATCACTGTGATCGCATCAGCGCTTGCAATCTTTAGTCGCTCTTCACCATAAGCCGTGCTCACCGTGCCGATTGCGCGCACGAGATCACCAATAAGCAGATTAGGAAACTCTCCACGGTACTGATAAATCTGCAGGCCATCAATGTACATGATTTGCGAACTGAAGAGACCTGGCGTTGCAATTACAACACCATCAAAAAATCGTGTCGTGTTCAATGTTGGTGTTGTCGTTTTCTTTTTTGCAACCGTAGGCGCCTGCACCGCGCTTACGAGCTCGGCAACAGTTTCGACTTCCACTTGATTGTCCGAAAGAGCCGGTGATTGAGTCGGATGATCATCGAAAGGGTAAGGGACGCCTTCTTTGGAGCTTTCATAGGAAAGAGTATGAATCACCTCGCCATCTGGAGCGGTGAGCGAGATGGAGTCCGCGTCGTTATTGAGCGCGATGCGTGTGACTGATCGCGGGAGAGTTAATATGAGTCCGGCCGCAAGTTCGCCAGTGAGTTCATAAGTTTTCGAGAGATCGGAGAGTGTCCATCCGTCGAGTATGACAGACTCATCCCCAAAGTTTTCTAGCGTGATGTACTCGGCGTCATCCGAGCCGACAGGATTTGCCATGAGTTCAACGATACGCAATGTTGTGATGAGTTTTTGACTCCGCTCACCATCTTGAAATTCTTCCTCGTTTGAGTTCGAGTCTGACACGGCTTGAGTTGCAGTTGTATTTTGTGTGTTGGTTTTTGTTTCGACGATCGGCGCAACAATCGAGTTTGTATCGTCACGTGTTAGTTCTGTCGTGACGAGCCACGAGCCACTAGCATCTCGTGCGATTGAGTTTGGTTTTTTTACAGCAGTGACAACAGCGTCTGCCCAGCCGCCGTAGCTCATCGCATCAATTATCTGACCGCTTGGATCAAGAAGCTGAACGCGATCTCCATCGTTGTTAAGACGATTTGAGAATTCAACGGTCGTGAACTGCAAGGCGCCGATCTCTCCAGAAAACCAAACGGATTGTCCGCCGCCCTCCGTGCCTTGCCATCCTTCGAGCTCAATCGTTTGAGTCCCAGGATTGTAAATCTCAACCCATTCGTTGCCGTTCGCCGGATCGCTCACGATCTCGTTAATAAGAAGTGTGCCAATAAGATATGACACCGGTGTCGAAACTATGACGGCCGTGGTAGTCGGTATTTCTACAACTGGGATTTCGACGATCGTTGGTTCCTCTTCTTCCTCGGCTTCCACTTTTACTCCGCTATCTTCTTGCTCTTCTGTTTCTATGATTTCTATAGCAGAGATTTCTTCGACCTCTGGTTCTTCACTGAAGACTAAATCGAGACTTCCCGGCGTTCCATATTGGACAACGTCCGCATCAAAGCCGATCGAGCTCGTTGCAGATGTCCAACCTTCCGTACTCAAGATCATGCTGGTGAATCCCAATCCTCCTCCAGATGCTCCAGCAGACGGCGATCCTCCGTCTCCGACAGCATTGATTTCGGTACCGCTCCCATCGCGAAGTACCAAGCGCAGTCTACTGTTGGAAATGGCAAGTTCGGTGGTGATGAAATCGGCAACGACGGCGAGAGTTGATTGTGCGTCTCCATAGTTTGCAATGAGATAAGTTGAATGAGGGAGAATGGTCGAGTCAATCGGAAACTTCAGCGTCTCATTGCTCGTCGCGACTCCGTCTATTGACCAGCTTGTGAGAACGACGGCCACATCCGTTGGGTTGGTGAGCTCGAGCCACTCGTCTGCGTTTGAGGAAGTTGAACCTGCCCAGTTCACTTCCGAGATGTAGACCGTGCTTGGTAGCTCCATCGCGAGCGTTATTCTCGGAAACACGAAGTACGAAGCCGCGGTCGTTATGAGAAGGAGATATTTCATAATTTAGTTTTATTTCAAAGCCACTTTAGTGGCGTTTGGATTTGATCACGCTTCTGCCTGCCGGCAGGCAGGAAAGCGTGTTAGAAATTTTGCCGGAGGACCACGGATGTTATTGTAAGCTGACACAAACAAACACACCCCGCGGTTGCGAGGTGTGGATGAGTCGGGTTGCGTGATGCCTGGCGCACAGATGAGCTTGTTTGAGCTCCGTGTGGTTTTTTTGGTGCTTCTGTGTGGCCGAGGTTTTCTATCCATCGCTTTGTATAAAACTTTTTTGAGCGCATTGATTCCATCGTACCGCAAAAAAGCCTCTGCGTCAACCGTTTGTCAATAACTTCTGACAAAATACGTTTTGTCAGAACGCGCTGACAAAAAGGTGTGGATAGGAACTTGACATCAGAACAGATCCTTTTCAATCCTTTCAATTTCCGCTAGGATCAGTTCACGCCGCGGTGGTGAAATTGGTAGACACGCCAGCCTTAGGAGCTGGTGGGGCAACCCTTAGAGGTTCGAGTCCTCTCCGCGGCACCAAACCGGACTTCCAATTTTCTAACTTTGGAAAATCCGTTGTGTTACATCATCGAAATAACTTTATGGAAAAACAACTTACAAAAAATGGAGATGGCGTTACATGTCCAATCGCGGTGATTGTAAAAGATGGGAAGGTGCTTACCGGCCATCGTCACTACACAAAAGATAAATGGAAGGAGATCTCGGTATGGACAATTCCTGGTGGCAGGTCTGATATTAGCGAAACCATTGAACAAGCCCTCAGGCGAGAAGTCGCTGAAGAAGTTGATATCAGAGATCTAGACATTTTGGATTTTATTGGCGAAGTGCCGGGCGCAAAAGATGGCGATGTAGTCCTTATGTTTTATTGCACGACGAAGCAAGAAGCAAAACTTATGGAGCCTGAAAAGTTTTCGGAATGGCGATGGGTTCCAATAAAGGATTACATCGTCGAAGAATCATATGGTGGCTTCAATCTTCCTGCGCGAAAAATGATTATTGATTATTTGGCGAAGCTATGAAAAAACTTCAGGCCTTTAATATGAAAAAAATTATTGTTGCCTCTAAAAACCCAGTGAAGATTAATGCCACATTGCTTGGTTTTCAAAAAATGTTTTCGAATGAAATGTTTGAGATAGAGGGAGTGTCTGTTTCCTCGGGAGTGAGCGACCAGCCTAGTAGTGATTTGGAAGCATTTCAAGGTGCTTGGAATAGGGCAGAGAACGCCTCAAAGAAAATAGAGAACGCTGATTTCTGGGTTGGGATTCAAGGTGGCATTGAAGAGAAAGGCTCTATTAAGGTGCCTGTATTTAGAGAATGGTGAGCTACCAAAGATGCGTTGACCAGAGGCAGGGATCTCTGTAAGATCCCATCACTATGCGTATTATTTTAATCCACGGGTACAATTCATCACCGGAGGAGAATTTTCATCCATGGCTTGCTCGCGAGCTCATGGATCGAGGATTTGAAGTTATCGCGCCGAAGTTGCCACTTGATGGCGAAGTGGAGTCCATTGCTTGCATTGAGGCGCTTGTAAAAGCTGTCGGACGACTTGATGAGAATACAATTATTCTTGGTCACAGTCTCGGTGGTGTGCTCGCACTGCGTTATCTTGAGGCGGCAGAGGCCGTGTCAATTCCACGCGCCTGCATTCTTGTTGGAGCCCCGTGGCAGACGAAGAGTGATAAAACGCGTGGACTGTTTTTGTCCGAGTTTGATTATGACGTTGTCGCTTGGAAAGCGCGTGAGTTTGTGATTGTGCATGATAAGGAAGACAAACTCGTTCCGTTCGATCATGCAGAAAAGTATGCTCGTATGTTGCAAGGAGAGCTTGTCGCAACAACAGGTAACGGTCATTTCATGGAAAAAGAATATCCGATTTTGACCGAGACCGTTTTGAAAAAATCTGAACCGCCACCTCCAATGCTACCGGGCATGTCGCTTCCTGACGCTTACGTCGGGATTCGCTAATCATTTTTTCAGACGTGTCTCACTTTTTAGACGATCGTCATAAAAGTGAGGTATGTTATTTTATGCTAAAATATGAGCATGAAACGAGTCTCCAAAACTCCATCACTTCCCACACCTGCGCAGGAGGGACCTGTTGAACCGCCGAAAGCTCGCGGTGCACTGTGGGTGTATTTTGTTATGTTGTCCTTCGTTGTAGTGACAGCCTTTGTGGTTGTTGTTTTTTCTATTGTAGACAATGGGACAGAAGTTACAGAAGGGGCAGAAGGCACAAAGGACGTGGAAGAGAAATTGTATTCTCATTTTTCTGTCGTGACGCCGATTGCACAGAGTGATCACTACACTGGAAGTGTGGATGAATGCGCCTTCGCGATTAAGACCGACATCTCCACTCTGCCAGTGCCCACGTCGCCGGAGCGCATTGCCGAGTCGGTGTATCTATTGCTGAATATTGAGATCAACGACGCCCCAGAGTATGCAGAGGACTCTACTGGTGAGGAGACGGAGCAAGACGATGCTTTTACGCGCGACTTTGCTCGGCTGAAAAGACTTGTTGGAATCGCAGACGAGCATAACATTCCGTTGACGATCGGCCTGCAACCACCATTTACGGATCGGCTACAACGGCAAGGTGTCAGTGAGCTCAAAAGCTGGTCGGAGTATGGGCACGAAATCGCGATTCGTTATGATGGTGCGACTCGCGAGACTCCATACGGTCAATGGTTGAGTTCACTGCACGATCTACAGAATCAGCTTGAGGAATTATGCAACTGTGAGGTAACAAGCTGGAGTGGCGGTGATGACTATCTTGGCATTTTTGACGTCGCCAATGAGCTCGGTTTCAGTGCGACTTACGGATGGAGTGAAGAAGAACAAAATATTCCTGAAGCATTCGCTGTGATGAATCCGTGGATGCCTGTCAGTGGTGGGTCTGCCGAGGCACTCAAGCAATTTGATCCTGATGGGACGATCGTGTTTCTTCCAAGCGGTGTCTATCCCGCGCACTGTGTTGGCAGTGACAATATCGCCTTTCCTCTCTCTGCTGACAATTTTATTTATACGACCTCTGCTTTGTATGAGACGCTTGAGAGCGCAGTTGATAAAAAGGTGAATGTTTTTATAGCGAGTTTGTCGTTGAACGGTTTTGCGCAAGTGAGCGATGATGAAGTGGAGTTCACCGTATTCGATACTTGGCTCACAGAGATCATTGATCCGCTTATTGCTCGCCGGTGGCTCAAACCCAGCACTGTTTATGAGGCCGCACGGGCTTACGAATTATGGCTTACAACCGTAGCAGGCACGCTTATTCCGGTCTTCATAGAAGAGTCGGTTGATGAGTAGGCTAGCATTGCCACGGACTGGTTACAGAAACTAGACTCATCAGAGATAATATGTTATCATCATATTATAAATTAGATTTTTTTATGTATGTCTACCCTTTCTGTACCGCTCACTCCTTCTTTAGAGGAAACCATTGATCGTTTGGTGAGTAGTGGTTTTGCCGAGACCAAAGCGGAGGTCGTGCGAAAAGCGATTGCTCGATTGGCAGAGGAAGAAGCGGTCAACGCTGTTTTACGTTCTGAACAGGAAGCCCGCGAGGGAAAAATCTTTCGAGGAGATTTACGCACTCTTTTGAAGAAAATTCGTTAGTTGTGGAAGTAGCATACACGGCATCTTTTTTGCGGATGCTAGGCAAACTTCCGCCAGAATTACAGGAGGAAGCGATGGAAAAGATCGAACTTTTTCGTAATGTCCAAAATCATCAGCAATTAAAAGTCCATGCGCTCCGCGTCCAACTGATCGGCAGGTATAGTTTTTCTGTAAATTATAAAACTCGCATTGTTTTTCATTACCTTTCAAAAAAAATCAAAGAAGAGGCGCTATTGACCGCTATCGGTGATCACGATGTCTACCGATAATAATCAGAAGTCGCCCTTCGAATACTTCAGGGCGGCCTGAATAAAACAGAAGCCGCCCCCATCGAGCGACTTCCGAGTAGGAAGGTGATGGGGGCGGCGGAAAGTCCCTATTTCGGTGGCTGGGGGAGACGATCCTTGATCTTCGAGAGGTCCATGCCGATGTGCAGACCGATCTCGCTGAGCAGTTCCTTGATATCGTTGAGGGACTTGCGGCCGAACATCTTGGTCTTGAGCAACTGTCCCTCGGTCATCTCACAGACCTGCCAGATGTAGATCAGGCCGAGGGGTCTGTAGATGGTCATTTGACTCTCGGTGAGGCAGTTAAAGGTCCTCGCAGAGGCAGAGAGATTGAGTGGGGTAAGACGATGGCTCATCTGGGTGATCTGTTCCTCCGTGATTCCGCCGGACTTCGCCAGAGCCGTCGCTTCGGCCGCGGCCTGGTCGAAGCGTTCGAGGCGCTCGAGGTCGTGGGGCAGGGCCAGAAGGTTGGATGTTGGGATCGGCTCCCCAGCGAAGGCAGTCTCGATGTCGGTGGAGGTGATGCCGAAGAGCGCGGCGAGCTGGGAGTTTACGAAGTAGACGGCGAGGAGACGGATCTGGGCGATTGTTAGGGTCATGTTGGCTCCTGGTGGTGCTTGGCTCGGGGTTGAGCGGCTGAATAACGTACAACGTAAAGACCGTTTTGTCAAACCTGTGTACCTCGATTATTTGACAAATGGCCGATTTTGTGATGAAATAGGATCAATTAAAAGTCAGGGTGCAAAGGAAGGCCCTCGAGAATCATCTAACGATGACCTCGGGGGCTTTTTTGAAAAGTTTTAAGCTTAGAATAGCTATTACAAAAGATTTCGTCGCTTGGCACACATTAAAGTCGCGAATAGAAGCAGAACATACTCCGCGTTTATTTCGCGAACGGGAGATTTGGTGGTGCTCACTTGGTGCGAATGTCGGCGTTGAAGAAGACGGTAAACACACGCGTTTTGAGCGTCCGGTGTTAGTGTTGCGGAAGTTCAATAAAGAAATGTTTTGGGCTTTACCCCTTACGTCAAAGGAAAAGTATGGAGCTTATTATCAATCTGTTGATTTACATGGTGAGAAACGAACAGTGATGCTGTCACAGCTTCGTGTTTTAAGCACAAAGCGACTTATACGTCGTTTGGGGAAAATGTCAGAGAGATCGTTTGGTCTGATCGAACAATCAGTGATCGATCTCATAAAACAAACGGACCTCTTTCGAGGTCCTCGGGTGCCTAACGGCAATTTGTAACTACACAGTAACATGGTTTGGCAGATTTGTCAAACAGGAAAGCATGGTTTTAAAATCAGAAGCCGCTTCCATCGAGCGACTCCTGAGTGGAGGTGATGAAAGCGGCGGCGGGGCTAGTGAAGATTCAGGCAGCCTTCCTTGTTTGGTAGGCGACCGGGATTTCTTCGTGGATTTCGATTGATCCGGGGCGTGGTTCACGGCCGCGTGGGTCGGGACCACGTGGTGGCCGCGTACCCAACAGCCCGATCCAGTCGCACCAACCACGGTATTCCAGGCAGAGGACGATGCCGATGAGTGCTCCTACGAATGGGGCAATCACCGTCAGAGGAGAATGGCCGACAGACTCGACGTACACGGCGTCGGAGATCCTTTTGGCCCAGTCCGGGGCGTCGGTGTCGAGTCCGAGGAATTGGTGCAAGAAGAACGCGACCCCGAACATGAAACCGTGAGGCACGGCGGTGAGAGCGGAGAGGGAGATGCCGATCTCTGGTTTGCTGTGCCACGACCTGCCCTTGAAGAAGCGTTTGCCATCGATCAAGATGTACCATACGTGCCTCAAGCAGATCTCGGAAACCACACTCGGGTTCCACGGGAACACACCGACCACGGCGGCGGAGTAACTACCGAAGGTCGTGGCGGTGCGAGGATCGAATCCGAGAAGTATGAGGATACGGGTCATCAATCGACTGAACGCAATTTCAGCAGGGAGTAGGGTGGTGCTGGACATGGAAACCTCAGTAAGGGTATGTGCATTATCCCTTTTTGGCTCATTTTGTCAACCCAAATAGCCAACGTATGGACCCTATTTTCCCCTGTGGAAGATCTAGGGATAAAGCCACTAAACCTCGGCTTGACAGGAAACCGAGTCTCCTTTAAAATCCTGGCACCAAACAATTAATAGATCACCCCTTCTTTGTCCCAAGAATCATCGAGGTTTTAGCAAGGGATGGAGGGAAGAGTGTGATAAAGAAAGGAATACGGTATGGCCAACCTGTTCGCGATCAATCATACGCTTCGTGGGTGAAACCTCGTTATTGTTGAGGTGATTTAACCCGCGTAGTACGCGGGATTTTTATTTCAAACCCGTTAAACCCGCGATCTGCTTGTGCTTTGTCTCGCAAACGACTCAACGTAACCAATCTACGTCTCGCCGTTTTGCTCAACTCCAGCACCTCGCATCTCATCATGTTTAACAGGTTTGATAATCGGGCAGTAGGGACGAGCCCTTGAGGGAACTCAAGAATTCATCCCTGACGCCGGAATGCGTTGGTGACGTTATTTCACAATTGAATAAAATAACAACACGAGAATCAAATAGAGAATGAATCTCACAAGAGATTCAAAGTGATTCCAAAAACGAGACGATTATTCGTTTCGTAGTTGGAGAGCATCAAGAGCATACGGAGGATGGCTCGACAGCATGTGCCGATGAAGGACGTAGCAGCCTGCGATAAGCCTCGGGAAGGTGGCAAGCAACCTGTGATCCGGGGATGTCCGAATAGGGAAACCTCATTGGGGAAATGCCCAATGATTCTGCGCTGAACACATAGGCGCAGAAAGGCCACTCGGCGAAGTGAAACATCTCAGTAGCCGAAGGAAAAGAAAACATTAGTGATTCCCTAAGTAGTGGCGAGCGAAAGGGGAAGAGTCCAAACCTACCATGTGAAACGTGTCCAGAGATCTCTTCGGAGAAGGACGGATATGTGAAAGACGTCAGTCGTTGCATGATAGGTGTTGTAAGGTAGTGGTGTTCTGCGCTGACGCGCAGAGGTGAGGAAGTGTGTCGTTCCTAGTAGAAGGAGCTGGAAATCTCCGCCAAAGAAGGTGATAGCCCTGTACGCAAAAGGAGACACAAACTCACGACCGTTATTCTTGAGTACCACGGGACACGAGAAATCCTGTGGGAACCTGCCGTGACTATACGGTAAGACTAAATACACATGCTGATCGATAGTGAACCAGTACCGTGAGGGAAAGCTGAAAAGCACCCCGAGAGGGGAATGAAATAGTATCTGAAACCGTATGCTTACAAGGAGTCGGAGCCTGGCGCAAGCTGGGTGACGGCGTGCCTATTGAAGAATGAGCCAACGAGTATGCGTATGTCGCTTGGTTAAGTCCGATAGGACGAAGCCAGAGTGAAAGCGAGCCTTAATCGGCGTATGCCGGTGCTTTGCACCGGTGTGTGGCATGCGTATGACCCGAAACCGGGTGATCTAACCATGTCCAGGGTGAAGCGGGTGTAACAGCCCGTGGAGGCCCGAACCCACCAGCTGTGCAAAACTGGGGGATGAGGTGTGGTTAGCGGAGAAATTCCAATCGAACTCGGTGATAGCTGGTTCTCCCCGAGATAGCTTTAGGGCTAGCGTCGGTAAATAATGTGTTGGGGGTAGAGCACTGATAGGGATCACCGCCGCAAGGTAGGTGTCCCTGCCAAACTCCGAATACCAGCACATGTTCCCGGCAGTCAGACCATGGGGGCGAAGCTCCATTGGTCGAAAGGGAAACAGCCCAGATCTCAAACTAAGGTCCCAAAATCATTGTTAAGTGTAGAAGGAAGTGGAGCGACGGAAACAACCAGGAGGTTGGCTTAGAAGCAGCCATCCTTTAAAGAAAGCGTAACAGCTCACTGGTCAAGTTTCTCCGCACCGAAAATGTACCGGGGCTAAACAGTGTACCGAAGTTGAGGGTCCGTTCCGCTTCGGCGGATTGGGCGGTAGGGGAGCGTTTTCAACGCGTTGAAGTCGTACGGTGACGTACGGTGGAGTGTTGAGAAGTGAGAATGTTGGCATAAGTAGCAAAAAGACAGGTGAGAACCCTGTCCACCGGAAACCCGAGGTTTCCTGGGCAACGCAAATCGTCCCAGGGTTAGTCGGGGGCTAAGGCGAGGCCGAAAGGCGTAGTCGATGCACAGCAGGTTAATATTCCTGCAC
>JBBTQF010000004.1:0-18655 GCA_038065815.1 Patescibacteria group bacterium | reverse complement strand
CGTAAATCGCAGAGCCTGTGATCTCAAGAGCAGAACCTGTGGAGTAGATAGAGGCGCCTGCGTTAATCGTCATGGCGTTTCCTGTTGTCTGTGTGGCTGTTGTAATTGTAAGAGCATCAACGTCTGTAATGGTTGAGGCTGTGATGAATGCTGTTGAAGCACTTGCGGTTACTGTTGCGGAGTCTGTGATAGCCAAGGCAGAACCAGAGCTACGTGCGTTTGTGTTCGTAATAGAGACTCCGTTGCCTGTTGTGGCGGCGGAAATAACCTTTACTGCATCACCCGCAACGTTTGTCCCCATGTTGAGTTCAATGGCGTCACCAGAGGCGGCGTCTGTGACAAAGCTGATATCAAGGACATCGGACAGGGCGATTCCCGTCACATTCACGTCCATGACGTTGGCTTCAGCAACCAAAGCTCCAGAAGTATTGATCTGGAAAATCGCGGCCGCATCATCGGCGGAGCCTGTGGAAGTTGTGGTAATGTCAACAATCGCATCCGTGCGAGCACCACCTGCATCAGCGACGACAAATGCTCCACCAGCAAGGTTCGTTGAACCCATGGAGACATTCACAACATCTCCTGTTGAGGCGGCGGCTCCGATGTTCACGTCTAAGATGTTTCCGGTCCATGCTTGAGCACCTGTTGTAAAGTCAATGGCATTACCTGTCCATGCGCCAAAAGTATTTGCATCAATAAGCCAGCCAGCGCTTGAAGAAGCGGCGTTGTTATCAACGACCAATGCTTGTGTGCCAACCGCAAGTGTCGGGTTATTTATGTTTATCACATCACCCGTTGCCGCGGCATTTCCGATGTTGAAGTACATCATGTTGCCTGTCCATGCTTGAGCGCCTGTTGTGACATCAATCATGTTGCTAATCCACGCCGCCGATGTATCAATATCCATGAGCCAACCTGCTTGTTCAGAGGCCGCGGCATTACTAACGACAAAAGCCTGCGAACTAATGCCACCCGCCTCCATCGTGAGATCATAAACGTCACCAGTAGCATTGCCTGTACCTGTGCGAATGTTAATCATGTCGCCGGTCCAGATACCGTTGCCTGTGTTATCAATGGCGAGCGCCCAACCATCTGTCGTCGAAGCGCCGTCTGCACTCACAACGATTGCCTGTGCGGCAACGGCTGTTGCATTCAAATCAATGTTCAAACCATCGCCAGTGTCAGCAACCGCGCCGTAGTTCAGATCAATCATGTTGCCTGACGTTGCTATCGTTGACGTCGTAACATCAATCACATTCGAAGCCGCGCCACCGACCATGTTGATATCAATCACGTTTGCAAGCGCGTTCAACGCTCCAGAAGAGTTGATCTGCATGATAGCGGCCGCATCTGTTCCAGTGCCAGTACTCGCTGTCGTGATATCGATAATTGCATCCTCACGAGCTCCATCAGCAACATCAACCACAAGAGCTCCAGCACCGAGTGCATCATTGAGCGTAAAATTCAAAACGTCAGACACAGAATTGATCGTGTCTAAAATGTCAACGTTGATCACGTTTCCGCCAGCGGCTTTGATGCCGTTCACGTTGAAATTCATGATAGGACCGTTCCCTGTTTCATCCGTGTTCACATCAAACATGTTACCTGTTCGTGTGCCAGTGCCCTCTAAATGGATTGCATCTCCAACGATATTTGTGCCTGTCGCGATGTTTAATGCAATACCTGTGTGCGAAAGCGAAGAGTACGCGATATCAATCGCGTTTCCAGAAACGATACCAAGGGTAGAACCCGTAACATCAATATCAATCGCCTGAACGGTTGAAGCCGCTGTTGGATTTACATTCAAATCAAGCATTGATCCTGTAGCGGCCGTTGAAGTTAAAGTAAGAATTGATGATCCGCCTACGTTGTTGGAATCAAAACGCACTGCGCCGTCAACTTCAAGAGTCCCTTCCACGTAGAGATCCTCTCCGTCTTGGGTCGCATCCGGCGTCCCGTTACCAATTTTCAAGTTACCTGTTGTGATGTTGAAATCATCCGTTCCCGCGGCAATCGCGAGAGTGAAATCTCCACCCTGATCCGTAATCGAACCATCGCTATAAGTCGTGCCAGCGCTTCCAGACATTGCGCCTGCAATAAACGAAGCATCAGTAAAGACGTTGCCCTCTACGCCAAACATGCCGGCAATATATTCATCGTTTCCGTCTGCTTGCGCAAAACTCGCATGAGCAATCGTCTCACCAGTTGTTGATGCGACAATGTGCCAAGCGCCTTCAGTCGCACTATAGACATTCAACGAACCAGCGGTCGTGTCATAGTACATGCGACCGTTAAAGAGATTGGTTGTTGGAGCAGAGGAGGCTGTTTCAAGCGAGCGAGCTACAAAAGCGTATGGCGTCGTCTGCACAGGGATACGACTTGTAATCGTATCATAGGTTGACGCGGCATCAGCCTTGACATCAATGAGCAAGAACATGACGTTTGTGATGATCGCCGAGGTCGGTATGGCAGTCGTATCACCAAGTGTCACGCTAAAGTAGCCGTTCGTGACCGTCACGTCGGCCTTTGTCTCCGTCCACAGCTGGTTGCCTGCAGAAGAGGCGTCGTAGAGATAAAAAATAAAATCAAAGGTACCTGTCTGTGCAGTTCCAGCCGAGTTTCGTAGACGACCCTGGTAACCGATTGTCGTCGCGATACCCGCGGTGGCTTCAGCGGAACGCGTCGCCCAAAATAGCGCTGCCGGTGACACCATGTAAAGGATCATCGACAACCCTATCGTGGAATGTAATAGGATTTTGGCGATACGCATATCATTTATTAAATGGTTTGTTTGAAATTAATTTTACGTTCGACGTTTCAGGATTTTTTTAAGCGACATTATTATAGCAAGAAATACGATCACTCCTAAAGCCACGATTATCAACAGCCTCGATTGTCCTGTGCCTTCTTCCGCTTGTACGTCCGTTCCCGGGTATAGTTCAGGCGGATAGACACGCATCTTTGTTGCTCCGTACGATGCGTTACCTGCTTTATCCACTGCCTTCACTTCGATAAGGTAGGTGTCTGGCAAAAGCTCTTTTAGAACGAGCGGACTTGTCACAACTGTATATCCTCCGTTGTTGAAAGCGATCTCGTAGTGGTCAATGCCAGAAGTTTCATCCGTAGTTCCAAATCGCACTTCGGTCGTCATATCCGTAGAGAGCTGATCTGGATAGACCACTGGCGCAATTGGGTTCGGCGCGATCGTGTCAATCTGGAGTTTGAAATTCACAACGTCTGTGAATTGCCCGTCTGCTTGGCGACCCTTGAGGTGGAAATACCACGCACCGTCTGCCAAATCTTCCTTCGTTGCTGACGTACCGATGACCACGCTCATTGGATTCGTCTCTGGTGACTGATCGAACACACCATAGAACTGTGTGATCGTTGTCCCTTCCTCCACACCCCACTCCACAATGGCGTCGTTTGCGATGTACCATGCCCCTTGATTTGGATGGGTCGTGCTCGAAACTGTGAGGAAACCGACCGTCTCTGGCGTTGCAGATCCCTCTGTGATCGTGACTGTTGTTGATCCAAGAGCGCTAGTATTGATCTTCTCTTCCCCGTCGCTGATCACCCGACTCGTGTCCAGAACCGATACTGTTGCACTGCCCGCTGCCTTGGCGATTAAGGTGACAGTGCCAAACACCCCAGATGTAGTGACCGGACCCTCAAGAGTAAATCCACCTTGAGAGAACGTCCCCGCGTCGTTATCAATCGTATTGCTTGGCGAAATGCGCGGGAAAGTTTCGCCAAGGGTGAAATGATCCACTTTGAGTAGGTCTTCATCAAACGAGAGATTGGCCCGGACAGTATCAACCGACTCTCCATTTGGGTTCACACGAATTTGGATGTCAAAGGACGTCCCGACCTCGACGATTTTCTGTGTAGGTTCTAGGGTCATGCTTGCCGTTCCAGTAGCAAAGGTCATTTGCGGGGCAAAGAGCAAGACAATCAGGACGAGTACTCCAGTCAATTGCTTCATACGCATGGGTTAACTCCAACGGCTGACGAAGATCGAGAAGTCATAATCATCCACGATCCCATCTGAATTGAAGTCGCCGTCTTGATTACTGCCTCCCCACATTCGTACCAGTTTACTCAAGTCATAATCATCCACATCTCCGTCATTGTTGATGTCTCCTGAAATGTGACGAGAAATCGTGATGACTACCTCTTCAGATTCGCCATCATCATTTACTGCGACAATGGTGAATGTGTTATCGCCTTCCTCGAGCGCGACAGTTGCGCTCCAGCTGTCGTCATCTGGATACTCAACGTCATCACTTGATTCATTCACCTCGATTGACTCCGTATCTGTGTCCATTGTGCCGTAGAGGATGATCTCATCATCATAGGTAAAAAAATCCTCATCAGTAAGAGTCTCATCTACTTCTGGAGCATCTGGTTCTTCTTGAGAGCTTGATCCACTTCCACCACCACCTCCACCACCACCTCCAGAGGCGACAGTGGCGCAAGCACTCGTGACAAGAGCAGTACACGTTGAGTTACATGTAAGTGTTCCACTGTTGAATCCTTGAGAGGTGCAGTCAGCGCCGTTGAGGTTGTTGTTATCACATGTCTCCCCAGTATCAATCCAGCCGTCTCCGCAAAAGTAACGGAAACCAGATCCGGAAAGGATATTAAAGGCGCTTGTGCTGTTTGAACCTGTGATCGGTTCGAGCGAACCTTCAATGGTATAGCTCGTCGGTGTCGTTGTGGACGTGTTGTGAGTAGAGGTAAAGTCCGTTTCCATGTCGAGTATATATTGCGTCGTGGAAACACCACTGGCACTCAATGGCAACACAACCAGTGTGAGACCGATCAAGATGAAGGGTAATTTCTTCATCAACATAGTAACGGATTAAAGAATTGCGCCAGAGTAAGCGATCGCGGCAACGATATTCCAATCGGCGCTGGAAGATGGAAGAGAGCCAAAGACCTCTCCGAACTTGGCGATTGCAGAGCTCTCCGCATCAACATCGCGCTCGTCTCCGCTTGGTGTATAACCATCAACCATATACTCAACGGCCAACCAGTCGGCGCTTGTGGATGGGAGGTAGCCTGTAAGTTGACCGAAGTACCCAATAGCTTCATCTTGAGAAGTTGATTCCGCATCGTCGGATGCAACCACTTCTTCTGCAACCACTTCTTCTTCAACAACGGCCTCTGCATCTATCTCACTCCAGTCATAGAAGACCTCTGTATAAGCGAGGGCGTGGATCGTGTTCCAATCCATCGTGCTTGATGGGAGTTTGGCATACTTGGCGCCAAAGACTTCAAGAGAAGTTTCTTCACGATCAACTCGACGATCTGCGGAATCTGATGGGTAGCAATCGTCATAGGCAATGCAATGAAGAGCTGTCCAATCAACTGAACTTGACGGCATCTTGCCAGCGAACGCACCGAAGTAGACGAGTGCTTGAGCTTCAAGTGAGGCCTCCTCAACTACCTCCTCTTCCTCGACTACAACCTCCTCTTCCTCCACGACAGCGCTGTCTGTTTCATCCGCGCCAGTCAAACCATCTCCATCCCAATCATAGAAGACCTCTGTGTAAGCAAGTGCATGAATCGTATTCCAGTCCATCGTGCTTGATGGAAGTTTTGCATATTTCGCGCCAAAGACTTCAAGCGACGTAGCTTCTCTACTAACAACACGTCCACTCGCCGACGGATTGCATGTGTCATAAGCGATGCAATGCAACGCTGACCAATCCGTACCGCTCGATGGCATGCGTCCGGCAAATGCACCAAAATACACGAGAGCCTGCTGTTCAAGCGATGCGTCTGTATCAACTTCATCCTCTTCTTCTGCTTCCGATACGGCCGTGCCAGTTCCGGTAATCGTGATCGTTGCGGATCCAAGTTGTGTCAAATCAATTTTTTCGTCACCAGAGCTGATCAAACGCGAATCATCTGTTACCGAAACCGTAGCTGTTCCACCAGCAAGCGCGTGTAAGGTGATTGTCAAAAAGGTACCACTCTCTGTCACATCGCCACCGAATTTGTACCCGCCGTATGAAAGTGTCCCGTCTGTATTACTCGTTGAGTTGCCTGGCGAGGCGGCTGGGAAGAGTGACCCCAAAGTAACATCTAGAACTTCGAGGTTACTTGATGTGAATGAGATGTCGGCCCGGGCGGTATCTAGTGTTTCGCCGTTCGGATCCACGGACACCGTTAAACTAAAAGTGTCCCCCACCACAGCGCTGACGCTTGTAGGAGACAATGACATAATTGCTTGACCGGAGGCATGAGCGACCGGCGCAAGGAGGCCGAACGTCATCATGCCAAAGGCAAGGACGGCAAGCTTTTTCATAACGTAGAATTAGAAAAAAATTCGTTTTGAAGTTGCCGAGAGTATAGCACCAAAGAACGCAAGAGACCTAGACAAAATGTGTGGATAACCTAGAAAAAAATAGTCGGCGGTCACAGAACGGAGTAGTCGAGAGTCAAAAAAAAGGAGACGTTAGTCGAAGAACTGATGATTCAAAAAATAATTACTCAACGACTCAAAAATTATTTTACGACTTGCTTGTCTACTCTTGTCTAGACAAACAAAATTTTTATTCAAGCCTTTTCTAGCAATTTATTAACCGATTAGCTCGCATATGAAACAAAACTGCGCTATAATCTATCCACTATGCAACAGGAGGAACAACTCACCGCGATTGCAACGCATCCGTCGCTAAACTGGCTCAATTCTTTTCTTGAAACCTTCTCGCACGCGGAAATTTTTTTTGTTGGTGGCTGTGTACGCGACATATTTCTTGGTCGTTCAACAAAGGATGTGGATATCATTGTGCGATCCGTGCCTGCACCGGATCTAGAAAAATGGTTCTCACAACATGGAACGATTAACCTTGTTGGAAAAACCTTTGGTGTTTACAAATTCGTGCCAGATGGGTTGAAGGAAGAGATTGACATCGCTATCCCTCGCACTGAATACGCAACAGAAGATAGCCACGGAAGATATAAAGACGTTAAGGTGGATGCTCGCACAGACCTTCCGATTGAAATGGATCTCGCGCGTCGCGATTTCACCATTAACGCTATGGCGTTTGATGTGCGATATAAGCACCTCGTAGATCCATACCACGGCAAACGCGACCTCGAATCAAAAACGTTGCGCGCCGTTGGTATTCCAAAAACGCGTTTTGAAGAAGATCTCTCACGCCTGTTGCGCGCCGTCCGTTTCGCCTGCACGCTTGGATTTCACATAGAAAGCGAAACGTGGAGTGCTATTCAATCTCTCGCGTCGCGCCTCATCGAAAAAGTAGATGATCAGTATGTCGTGCCGAGAGAAACTATCGGCAGAGAATTTTTGAAATCATTTCTCGCTGATCCTCTTTGTACAATCACGCGCTATGAAACGGCGGGCTTTCTATCAGTGCTCTTCCCTGCGATAGATGTCGCAACGGCAAAACACAACGTGGAAGATGTTGGTGGGTTATCACCAAAACTACTACTGGCTCTTTTTTTAAGCGCCACCGACCTTGATAATGCACAGCACATTCTTCTGGAGTATCACTTCTCACAATTTCCACGCGCAGATCGGTTCCACGTCAGTACGCAGGAACTCTTATGGCTCTTGCGCTCTGTCCATCTTGTTGACGTCGTGGAGTCCCCTTCCCTACTGCCGGGTTCTACCTTTGAACGGCTATTCCTCGGCAGTCGTGGTGAGGACTTGCTTGCTCTGCTTGCCCTCATTCGTCCAGAGGCAAAAGAAAAAATGCAACGCGTACGCGAACGGCGTGAAATAATTCAAAAAATATGGGGCGATGAAATCCCAGAACTTATGAGCGGACAAGATCTCATTCGTCTCGGCCACACGCCCGGACCATCTTTCCGCAAAATGCAACAAGCCGTGCGCGACGCACAGCTTGATGGTTCAGTGAGAAGTAAGGAAGATGCTCTTGCTCTCGTCCAAAAGATGCAGTAGAGTAAGCCGACATCAAGGGCGGCTAGCTCAGCTGGTTAGAGCATCTGCATGACATGCAGAGGGTCACAGGTTCGAATCCTGTGCCGCCCACCAATACAGAACTCAAGTGTAACCTCCAGAGGTTACACTTTTTGTTTTACACTCAATGTCTAACTCGATTCCCCGCGTTTCCCGTCCTCAATCCATGCCTTCTCTGTACCGCGCGAGAGACTCAAGAAAATAAATCCGAGCAAAAGAAGCAAAGTAAAACCGATTACGAATGACAGTGTGAGCGGAATTATCCCGCAGGCAAACTCTTGAATCCATTCCTCAACTGCGATGATGACAGAATTTGTGGGTTGCATCTCACAGGCTAATAATGAACCTCGCGCAATAGTCGTGCCTCCCCATGCGGCGATTACGGCAAGCCCGGCTGCGGCAAAAGTGAACAAGCATCCAAAACGCGCCCGACGAATCCGATGCACGCGGATCAAGGCAAAAATAGAAAAAAACACGCCACCCAAAATCCAGTACATCAAGAACCAAACAATGAGAAGCGGAACGAAAAACCCGGCATCAAATGGCAACATAAGACACTTAAACTAAACGATACCAACGAGACGAATCACAAAAAAGAAGGCAATGGCCCCAAA
Source organism: Patescibacteria group bacterium (assembly GCA_038065815.1). Classification (GTDB taxonomy): domain Bacteria; phylum Patescibacteriota; class Patescibacteriia; order UBA9934; family CAMTUG01; genus JBBTQF01. The sequence goes on along the minus strand of JBBTQF010000004.1, from coordinate 10,084 downwards.
GAGGATGGCAAGCCCTCCAACAAACATTTCGTAAGATTTCTCCTTCATTGCCATGATGAGAAGGACGACCGCGAAAATGGCAATTAAAATTGAAGCAAAGTAGAGTGGCATAAGCAGGTAAGCTTAAAAAGCACGTTTGGTGATAAGTCCACTTTAGTCTACCATACAACCACGTCGGTCCGTAGCTCAACGGTAGAGCGTCCGTCTTATACACGGATGGTTGTAGGTTCGAATCCTACCGGACCGACCAAAACTCCTTTACACGACAATCTTTTATGCTCAACATCCTTTACGAAGACAATGATATTCTCGTGCTCAACAAGCCTTCTGGCATCGCCGTCCATCCGGCACCGGGAGTTGATGGAGCAACGCTTGCCGATGAACTAATCGTGGAACGACCACAGCTCAAGGGTGTTGGGGAGGATGAAAACCGCCCTGGCATTGTGCATCGCCTTGATAAGGATGTCTCGGGGGTGATGGTCATTGCAAAGACACAAGAGGCATATACATTTTTGAAACAACAATTTCTCGATCGCACATTGGAAAAAGAATACGTGGCGCTGGTGCACGGAAAACTCCCAAAAGAGACGGACACTATTCGCGTCAACATCGGCCGTTCTGCACGCAAGGCGCGCATGGCCGCGCGACCGACTTCACAAGAAGGACGCGAGGCAATCACGCATTACGAGATCCTCGAGCGTTTTCGCAATTTTGATCTTATACGCGTAAAAATTGAGACCGGTCGCACGCACCAAATTCGCGCTAGCTTTCATTTTATTGGTCACCCAATTGCCGGAGATGAGCTGTACTTCGTCAAACGATTCAAAATATTCGCCATCGGCCGACCGTTTTTGCACGCGCGATCACTCACACTCAACTTGCTAAATGGGGAGCGTCGAACATTCTCGGCGCCACTACCCGAGGAACTCACACAGGCAATCAAAAAAATCGCTCACACCAAATATGCCTAAACTTTACGTCATCACTGGGCCTTCTGGAGTTGGCAAGACGAGCGTGGCGTTGAAGCTCGTCGAGGCGCTCCCTCGCCTGAAAAAACTCGTCACGTGTACAACGCGCGCAATGCGCGATGGCGAAGTTGCAGACGTGGACTATCATTTTTTTACGAACGAAGAGTTCGAGCGCATGATCGAGCGTGGAGAATTGTTTGAGTGGGACAAACACTACGGTTACTGGTATGGTAATCGCACGGCGGAACTTGAGGCGCTACTTGATGACGGCCTCGATGTGTTGATGGTCGTGGACGTAAACGGTGCGCGCACGATCAAAAAAAATCGGCCAGATGCGTTCGTTATTTTTCTTACCGCCGATTCGAGCGACAATCTTGAGGATCGTATTCGTTCTCGTGCAAGCATAACAGAGGAAGAACTTACACGGCGTATGCAAAAGATACGCGAAGAGATGTCATTCGCCTCGCAGGCTGATCTTGTCGTTACGAATACGGAAGGCAAACTAGCTACGACCGTGCATCAAATTAAAATAGCTATCCAAACATCCAAAGGTCGTCCTTGACGATTTTGGCTTATTTTACTACACTGCCCGCACTTCCAAATGAGTGGCCACATACGGCTACCTCTACAAGATGATTATGACAGACGAACAAAAAGCGACCGCAACGGACGAAAATACCACAGAGACGGTGACAGAAACTCAACCAGCTACTACCAAAGAGATGCCACACAGTGATCTGCGTTCTGGAATGACAATCCGACTGCACGAGCGCATTAGCGATGTAAGTCCTAAAGGCGAGAAGCGCGAACGTATTCAGGTGTTTGAGGGGATCATTTTGAACCTGCGTGGCGCAGGCGATCAACGCACGCTGACAATTCGGAAGGTCTCAAACGGCGTGGGCGTGGAAAAAATCTTCCCTATCTCCTCGCCAAACATCATGAAAATCGAGATCGTTAAATACGCCAAGACTCGTCGCAATTACTTGAGTTTCATGCGAGGCTTCAAACGCAAGCTCAAGGAAACGTGGGTAAAATAAAAATAATCCCGCCCTTCGCGAAGGGCGGGATTATTTTTATTTATTGAATCGCCATTTCGATCGCATCCTCCCACTCATCGTCGCCGAGCAACAGCTCATTACCATAGTCGTAGTCAACGAGCTGAATCAAACGATAATTGTAGATTTCTTTATTCCAGTCGCTACCGTAAAGCGCTTCGACAGTCTCTTCGTTAACGATCCAGTGTAACTCGCCATCCACACCAACCATATAAACCTTTTTCCCGCTATCAATAGTGAGTAAGGTTCCGGGCTTGATTCCAACATCGTCTGCTGATTGTGCGTACGAGTCGAACTCATCTGGCGTGATCGTTCGAACTTCGTCTAACGAGTCATACCATGTGTAGTAGGTAGACTCATTCGGAAGATACGAAAGGGTCTCATCCGTCAACATAAAGACACTCTTTGAGCTTGCGAGTTTGATTGGTTCGCCGATCTGCACCCCCAACGCAAGTGGCAGGTAGAGAACCGCACGATAGAGACGATCAGTACCAGCCCAGTAAATCACGTCATTACCGACAACGATCGGTTGAGCACCGCTTCCAAGTGTGGTCTGTTCGTCAGAGTTGAGATCCTGCATGACGATCTTACCATTTGCTGTTTCCCCCACAACAAAATTATCATTTGCGTCTGTTGGAGCGAAGTTGAGCTTAGTGATTACGTGGCCTGTCATGTCGGCAATACCGCCTGTGTATCCATCACTCCATAACAAAACATCATTTTGAAGCAAGAACGTACCATTTCGACCAAGCGAGGCCACGAAGCGGACATCAGTACCGTTTGAGATATACAAGTGATCCGTCTGGTCTACCCAAGCAGTGTTGTTGTTCATTGACTGCACGAGATTTGTTGACTCCGACGCATCACGATACCAACTCACATACTGTTTGTAACTTTGTGTTTGCCATGGATTTGTGCTCGTCTTGTTGACGCGCGAACTCACGTTGCGAGCAAAATACGAGAAGAACTCAATATCACCTTCATCAGTGAAGTGTCCGTCAAGAATATCCTCACCAGCGATCGTCCACGATCCAGGTACATCTGCAACTTCCTGTGGACCATTGGCGACGTAAGTATAAAACCACAACTGTTCCTCACCAGTCGGGAACGTCGCCTTCACAAGCACGCGTCCATCTTCCGCGTCAAGCACATCTTCCGAGAAGGTGTGGTTTTCGCGATACATGCTCTGAAAGGTGTTGTTATATTCATGGTAGGCATAAAGTGCGCCATCAACCACGGCATACACAAAATTGCCATCCACATAAGCTTTGGCCGAACCAAAATCTTTAACGGCCACGCCGTTGTCAAGCACATTGGCATCGTTCACTAATGCTGTTTGTGTGAGCTCCTCCAAATTCAACTCATTCACATCGAGCGTATCATCACTATTGATCTGCGCATAAACCGCGCGGTCGTCGTTCGTCTGCAAATCAAAGGAAGATGGGAACAAACCAAATTGCAGAACCAGCAAAAGATCCCATGCCGAAGACGGATCTGGAACGAAGTCGGAAACGGCCTCAACACGATAGTCGCCATACTCCCAGCTGTCGTAGACAGTGATGTCGGAGTTATCCTCCGAAAGCACGCTGACGCCAGCATCCGCACGGCTCCAAAACGGAGCTATGATAAGGACTGCCAAAGCAATCAGGTTAAACAAGCGAAATTTGGTCATAAGGAGATTTATTTACGAAGATCCGATAGTATCAGAAAAACAAGTTTCTGTCAACCATCAGTGCTGACTTTTTGGCTTACCCTAGCTAAAGATCAGTATTATGCAGATAACATCCTGTGACACTTCTCTTATTTTTGATGAGATCTTTCGGGGTTCCTTCGGCAACGATTTGACCACCGGAGTCACCACCTCCAGGACCCATATCAATGATCCAGTCGGCTCCCTTAATGACATCAAGGTTATGCTCAATAATGAGGACGGTGTTGCCTTTGTCCACCAGTTGATGGATCACTTGTAAAAGACGACTGATGTCCTCAAAGTGCAAGCCTGTTGTTGGCTCATCAAGAATGTAGAGTGTCTTGCCGGTGGCGCGACGCGACAATTCCGTTGCGAGTTTCACGCGCTGTGCTTCTCCACCAGAAAGCGTGACCGCCGGCTGTCCGAGGGTGATGTATCCCAAGCCAACCTCATGCAGGACATTGAGCTTCTCATAAATTAGTGGCTGATCGGCAAAAAAACGACGCGCCTCCTCGACGGTCGTCTCAAGAACGTCCGCAATATTTTTCCCTTTGTAGTGAATCTCGAGTGCCTCGGCATTGTAACGCTTGCCATGACACTCGGGACAATCTACGTACACGTCTGGTAAAAACTGCATCTCAATACGACGCTGTCCTTCACCAGCGCAGACCTCGCAACGTCCTCCGCCTTTCACATTGAAGCTAAACTTGCCAGCATCAAACGCGCGCATCTTCGCCTCTGGTGTGCCAGTGTACAAATCGCGAATCACGGTGAACACGCCGGTATATGTTGCTGGATTGGAACGTGGCGTGCGACCGATCGGCGACTGATCAACAGCCACGACTTTGTCTATATACTCCATCCCTTTAATCGTTTTATGAGTTCCCGGATACGCCTTGGCGCGATAAAAATGTTTGGCAAGCGCTTTGCCGAGGATGTCGAGTATGAGCGTGGATTTGCCTGATCCAGATACGCCTGTCACGCAGACAAGCTTGCCAAGTGGAATCGTCACGTCAATCTGTTTCAAATTAAACGCCGAGGCACCGACAATCGTTAGCTGTTTGCCGTTGCCTTTACGCGTTTTCTTGGGGATGTCAATCGCTTTCTTTCCAGAAAGATACTGCCCAGTCAGTGACTCTTTGGTTTTACGAATCTCTGCCGGCGTCCCTTGTGCGACAAGCTCTCCGCCATAAATCCCTGCGCCCGGTCCAATATCAATAACGTGATCGGCAGCTTCAATCATCGCCTTGTCGTGCTCAACAACGAACACACTATTCCCGGCGTCACGCAGTCTACGCACCATGTTGATGAGATGATCGTTGTCGCGTGGGTGCAACCCTATTGATGGCTCGTCAAGAATATAGATAACGCCAGAAAGTTTTGAAGCAAGCGAAGTCGCAAGACGCACTCGCTGTGACTCACCGCCAGAGAGAGTCATGGCGGCGCGATCAAGGGTCAGATAGCCAAGCCCAACATCAAGCAAATGTTGCACGCGCGTTTTTGCCTCTTGCATGATGCGCTCTATGATGAGTCTCTGTTCGCTTGTAAGCGATTCACTGGCAACAAGGTCAGAAAAAAAATCCGCAAGCTGTTCGATCGAGACGTCAACAACGTCCGCCACCGATCGGCCTGCAATCGTGATGGCGAGCACTTCCGGTCGCAAGCGCTTTCCTCCGCATGATGGACATGTGAGTGTGCGCATATAACTTTCAAGCTCCTTATGCACGTATTCCGAGTCTGTCTCGCGATACTTCGTCTCAAGCTGTTTCAAAATGCCAGGGAACAGAACATCCTGCCCGTCAATAAAATATATCTCCTCACCAGTGCCTTCGAGCACGACTTTCAGTTTGTCCTTTTTTAGTTTCTCAACAGGCGTGTGAATGCTAAAGCCGTGTATTTTTCCGACAGTCTCTAGCAGGCGCAAATAACTAGACTGATTTCCCGCGATACGCGTCCACGGCTTGATCGCCCCTTCGGCAAAGGTAAGGCGCTGGTTTGGAATGACCAGATTTGACTCAAGCACAAGTTTAATCCCAAGACCAGTGCACTCGGCGCAAGCACCAGCCGGATTATTGAACGAGAACAGACGCGGTTCCGGGATCGGCAAATTAATTTTACAACTCGGACAGCTAAAGCTCTGGGAGAGCAGTAGCTCATCTGCTGTATCCTCGCGCACCACGAGCGCGAATCCATTACCGAGTTCAAGCACCTTTTTTAAGAGTGTGATGAGCACCGACGCATCAATCTTCTCCCCTTGCGTAATTTCACGCATCATTACATCAATCGAATGTTGGCGTGTCTTATCCTTGCGCATGGCAATAGCCTCTTCAAGATCCATAAGCACCCCGTCGTAGCGCACCTGTTTGTAGCCAGCCTGCTCAATCGAAAGGAGTGTATGTTTGTGCTCGCCTTTTTGTTCCCGAATAACTGGCGCAAATAATTGTACAGCAGTATCAGCAAGAAGATTGAGAATCATTTTACCCATCTGCTCCGGCGTTTGTTCGGCAACACGCACCCCACATTTTGGACAGTGTGGAACACCAGCTCGCGCAAACAACACACGCAATAAATCGTAGATCTCCGTCACGGTGCCAACCGTTGAGCGTGGATTGTGAGAGCTCGATTTCTGATCAATGGCGATCGTTGGCGAGAGTCCGTCAATTGAATCCACGTCCGGTTTGTCCTGCAATTCTAGAAATTGGCTTGCATAACTTGAAAGCGACTCCATGTAACGACGCTGTCCTTCTGCAAAGATCGTATCAAACGCGAGCGAAGATTTTCCAGAACCAGATAGCCCAGTTATCACGACGAATTTGTTCTTCGGTATATCAATCGAAAGATTTTTGAGATTGTGCACGCGAGCTCCACGAATTTTTAGAACGTCGTGCTTGTCAATCTTAGAAAGAGGTTTTGATTTTGAAGGTTTGGGAGACATGAAATGCAAATATCAAGATACGAAAAAAGTGTGTCGATGCTAACACACATTTTATAGGGTGGCAATGGGGTCAGGTCTGGGTTACTCACTCGCGGACTCCCCCGAGGCATTCACACAGGCGGGATGCGCTTCGTTATAACTTAACACGGAGAGCTTCGCATCCGCTTCGTTATACACGCATCCATTGGGAACTTCGCACAAATTTTGTGTGCACAATCGTTCAACGGCGTCCGGATACATGCGCGTGGCCACCGTTTGTCCCTTCACAAGAAAATTGACATGCTGATATTGGGTGCAGTCCGTTAATGTAGCGCAGTTAAGCTCCACCTGCGCACAGAAATCCGTTTTTAAATTGACTGCCTCGGCGAGTTTGCTCGCCGCGTCAACAAACAGACATTCCGTAGTGACGTCCCCAGACGTCGTCGCAGGAAAACTTGCGCACAGCCCCGACGTGATCGTCAGTCCTTTCGATGCCGCTGTAATCGTGGAGTCACAACTGATACATTCATACGCGTCGTTATTTTGCATGCAAAATTCCCCTTTCTGCGTGCACTTCGCATACACACACTCCTGCGTCATCTCCACGCCTTCTGGCGTGCTGGTGACAAGACCTTCATTACCGCAATACACCTCTGTCGATTTACCAGTTGGGTCAACGATGTACCCGAGGTCGTCGTAGTCGTTGCAACTCGAGCCAGACAGAAACGCCATTGGTTTAATTTTGGGAATCTCGAGGGTCTTCCAACTCACAAGATACGGATTCACTGTGGCCAGCAAGAGATAGGCGCCAAGCAGAATCACCAGTCCGGTCACTGCATTAATGATGCGCTTTTTCCCTTCATCCACCGAACCAATGCCAGAGCCCAAAATGTACTGCGCTCCGCCAATCATAATGAGCACAATCGCAATCAGCGCGCCAGCTCCGAGGCCATAAGCGTAGAGCGCGTTGATGTAAGTTCCAATATCACTCACCTTGTCTAACCCACCGATATCAACATTCAATGAAACGGGCTCTGGCGTTGGATAACAATAATGACGACTTGGCGCGCATTGATAAGGCTGATTATCCGTATCCCACAATCCCCCATCACTTTCACAGTCCTCTTCACTCCAACAGACGGGATTCGCAAGTGGCGCCTGCTCCGCGCTCGTCGCACAACCAACATACTGCTTCCCTGTTGCTGTACATTCATCCTTACAAGCTGTTGAATCCTCAAATCCTGATTCTCCAACCGCCCGTGCTCCTTCGCCATCTTTCCCACAGTAGCATTGGCACAAATCATTCTTGACGAAATCCAGCGCGCGAGCTTTAACCTCTTTACTGCGCTCATAGGCCTCCTCTTCTTCCGTGGCCAATCCGGCAGTCGTGCCATCAATATAATCTTTGCCTTCTTCTGTTGTGCACGCGCCTCTACATTCCGCTTCAGTCGTTAACGCATCCGAATCGGCAAGCGTCTCCCAAGAGTAGTCATCGTTCTGACATGAACACGTCGCTAAGGCAGGCCGAGAAGAAAAAAACGCGACCGCCAACAAAATTATCAAAAGAAAAACAAAGCGTTTCATATCGGTTCCTCTTCAAGAAACGACTCGATAAGCGACTCGAAAATATACTCTGGAATAGCCCCCTCAATTTTAGTGCCGTTGAAGAAAAAAGTCGGCGTGCCAACGACGCCAGCCTCGAGTCCGTCTGCCATATCATCGGCGACCTCATCAACAAACAATTGCTCTTGCATACACTCCTCAAACTCTTCTACGTCTAGTCCAACCTGCATTGCATAACGCGCAAGCGCAGATTCAGAAAGATCGTCCTGATTCTGAAAAAGCTTGTCATGATACGCCCAAAACTGGCGCTGATCATGCGCGCAGGCACCGGCCTCGGCCGCACGCTCGGCTTCCGGATGAACATCAACGAGCGGAAAATCACGGTACACATAGCGCACACGATCACCATACGACTCAACCAGACGCCGTACTGTACTACTCACCTCTTTGGAATATGGACAGCTAAAATCCGCAAATTCTACGATTGTTAGCACAGCGTCATCAGGACCGATCGCAGGATCATCCTTTGAATCAACATAAACCGTCTCAACAGATTGATTGGCCACCGCGCTTGCAAACGAACTTTTCGTGAACTCACCCATGAACGAGAGATCATCTGGTTGCAGTGTGCCATTTTCAATTTTTTGATAAAAAGAGAGTGTACGCCAAACAAAGAGGCTGATCCCCCCTGCGACAGCGACAAAAATGATCACAGACACCACCGATCGTTTGTTCATAAACTGTAAAGATTATATCATTGAATCATATGGAGCACGAGGCGGAGGAACGTGAGATACGGCGGACAAAACGGCGAGCGAAGAAAAAACGGCCGACGATGAAGGTCAGCGGACGCGGGACAAAAAAATTGGCGCACCGATTGAGCACAAGTTGACCTTTTTTACTGTTTCTGTTAGTATTTCTTCGATTTATGATTTCGACGATTCTTGATACTTCCCTTGTTGTCCTCGCTGTCCTGCTCGTAATCGGTATTTTGCTACAGGCACGCGGAACAGGCCTGTCCGCCACGTTGGGTGGAGAAGGCAACGTCTACCGCACCAAGCGAGGTGTTGAAAAGAAACTCTTCCATGCAACTATCGTCTTCGCGATTCTATTTTTTGGAGTCGCGCTCGCCAACGTGATTATTTAAATGCCCCTTCGTTTTTCTCTCCAACGATTTTTTAAATCGTTGTCCGCACACTCACGGGCAATGATCGCCAAGTTTCGCAAAGGTCAAACGACACAGGACCTAACGAAACAAACTGTTTTTCATGTTGCAAAAACTCGCGCAATGCCGAGCTGGGAACAATGGAAGCATGTCCCACATTTACTCACAGCAACGGAACGTCTCATCGGTCGCATAGCCCTCGTGCTGGTGATTGTCAGCTCGCTCACGCTCATCGGTCGCTACCTCCTTCTGAATCAGACGATAGTCCCAGCCGTCGGCGGTGAATACACAGAAGGACTTATCGGCATGCCACAATTTGTGAACCCACTCTACGCCGTCACGAGCGACGTTGATAACGACCTGACGCGTCTTGTCTTTTCCGGACTCATGAAATATGAGCCGGGCGTTGGCCTCGTCGGAGATCTCGCCGAATCCTACGATCTGTCAGATGATGGCAAAACCTACACTTTTGTCTTACGCGATGGAGCGCGATGGCACGATGGAAATCCTGTAAGGATTGCCGACATTATTGCGACGTTTTCAATGATGCAAAGCCCAGAGTACAAGAGCCCGTTGTCGGTAACATTCAGCGACATCTCCATCGAGCAGGTGGATGAACGTACGGTACAATTCATGCTGACGGAACCGTTCGCTCCATTTCTCTCCGCACTCACTGTAGGGATTATGCCATCGCATATTTGGGCAACAATCCCGGCACGCAGTGCGCCA
>JBBTQF010000003.1:0-8820 GCA_038065815.1 Patescibacteria group bacterium | reverse complement strand
GTCTTCCTTGAGGACATGAACGTCTTCCTTGAGGCCATGAACGTCTTCCTTGAGGACATGAACGTCTTCCTTGAGGCCATGAACGTCTTCCTTGAGGACATGAACGTCTTCCTTGAGGCCATGAACGTCTTCCTTGAGGCCATGCATATCCTGACCAAGACCTTCAATGGCTTTGAGGATTTGTTGTTGAGCGATTTCTTGATCCATACAGCCATAGTCTAGCACATCTTTTACAAAAACAAAATCTCTCGTCATGCTTGCGCGAGGCGAGAGATTTTTTTCAGGGTTCGGTGACTAGCGACGCTTTGCGGCCTTGCGCTTCTTTGCTGGCTTGCGCTTCGCTGTCTTCTTGGCTTTCTTCTTGGCTGCCATAGGATTGTTGGAAAGAGTCTTAAGCATGGTGAGACTCTCTCTTATTTATTAATAAAAGTTTCCGTCCTCCTCATGCGACGCCGACGACCTTTCGCATGAAAGATAATTGTATTATACGACGATTTTTTTTTTGTGAATAGATGTCGCGAATATTGTCAAGTGGTTACGCGCGTACTTCAACAGGCATGCCGACATCTGCCCAGTTATAAATCCATTTCATATTTTCAAAATTTACGTTCACGCATCCGTGACTCATAGGATGTCCGAAATTGTTATGCCAATACGCATAGTGAATGTAGATGTGCGGATAAATACGCAGGTTGTACGGAACAAACCCAAGAGAATAATTATTTGGATTATCTTCTCCGTAACTCCATGTGTAATCAATATATGGAAGTTTTGCGAGTACAGAAAGTTCGCCAATTGGAGTGACCCACGGCGTTTTAGCACTCGAAATTAGAAAGGAATTAGCCAAAATTCCGTTCTCGTAGGCATATAACCGTTGTTCTGAAAGATCGATTTTTATGCTTGATTCTGATGTCCCATTAAACAATGGACGGTCGCCGATGGTGATGATTTCGTCCGTTCCATCCGTGTTGAGATCTGCAGATGTCGCGCTCACTCCGCCAAATGGAACATTGGCAACAAATGCTGTTGATCCAACAATGTATCCACCTTCCAGCGAGCTCATCGTAAGCACACCGTCTACAAAAAAGATGTTTGACGTTTGCGTCGCGTCGTTTGCTTCGATATTTTCGATTGTTGGCGAGCTGTGGATAACATATTGCTTTACAACACGCGCACCATCAGTTTTTTGCAGAGTGAGAAAAAGTTTTCCATCATTCACAGCGCTCACCACTCCGCCAATCTCTTCAGGAGCGAACGCAAAAAAATCATTGCTCAATTTCAAATTTTTATTTTTCATCTTCCATACTTTCACGTGTGGACCACCAGTCGGTCCCGGCGTTGTTACAATTTCTGTCTGACTATTTTCATCAAGGTCGCCACATGAAACATTCACTCCACCTCGAAACAACTCATCGTACGCAAAAAAGCGATTTCGTATTTTCCATTCTTCATTTTCATCGTCCCATTCCCAAATTCCAACTTGTGGTCCGCCTCCATATTGCGTACCTGTCACGATCTCATTATCGCCGTCACCATCAATATCACACGTCGCAACAGTGATACCTGTTCCCATGCCAACATCATAAGCGAGGAACGAATCCACGAGAGAACCATCTACGCGGTAGATGTTGACGCGTGGCTCATTGCCAAGCCCCATGCCGACGATAATCTCTGGCAGACCGTCGTTTCCAAGATCGGCCGCTGTTATTTTTGCTCCACCCGCTTCGTTTGCCGTCACAATATTGAAGGAACTCCTCAACTCACCTTGTTGTGAGTAGATCGAAATCGTGAGGCTTGGTGGGTGATAGGCAAAAGCGAACCTCGGCATGAGGCTCGCTATGATGATCAGTAGTAGAATTTTTGGGCGCATAGAGATAGGACGCGTCATTCGCAAATGTTTCGTTTGGTGGACCGTATCGGATTCGAACCGATGACCTCCTGCTTGCAAAGCAGGCGCTCTACCAACTGAGCTAACGGCCCTCGACGTTTAGTCTACGGGCAAGGCCCACGTGGCCGTCAGTATGGCAAAGCTTTGTCTCAACGTCAAACACTGTTCGGTGGCGTTTTCCCATCAACAAACGCCAGAATATTTTTTGTGGCCACGCGAATCATCGCTTGTCGCGCCTCGATCGTAGCGCTTGCCGTGTGCGGTGTTAAGATAACATTTGAAAGTTTACGCAACTCAAGCGTATCGTTTGGGTCGCAATCAATGAGCGGTTCGCACTCAAATACATCAATACCAGCTCCGGCGATCTGTTGTTTGATTAGAGCTCGCGTTAGCGCCTTTTCGTCAACGATAGCCCCTCGAGCTGTATTTATGATGTACGCCGTTTTTTTCATCATCTTAAGCTCCCTTGTCGAAATGTAATGTCGCGTGCTCGGTAAAAGTGGCAGGTGAATACTCACAAAATCTGATTCCTTCAAAAGTTGTTCCTTTGTGCGAAAGGTTGCCTTAAACGTTTTTTCCATCTGCGAATTTCGTTTGATATCCGTGTACAATATTTTGAGATTAAAACCGTCATGCATTCGCCGAGCGAGCGCAGTGCCTATGCGACCTCCACCAATGATGCCAAGCGTCTTGCCAAAAACATCTTGGCCAAGCAAGAGTGTCGGTCCCCAACCGTGATACTTTCCCGCTCGTGTGAAAGTATCTGATTCGACGATGCGGTGCGCGAGTCCAAAGATAAGCGCGACAGCATGCTCGGCGACAGCTTCAGAGATCTCTGGTCCGGGAGAATTTGTAACGATAATACCGCGCCGCGCCGCCTCTTTAAGATCAATGTTGTCAAAACCGACGGCGTAATTTGCAATGAGTTTGAGATTTGGACCGGCGGCGTCCATGACCTGTTTGTCAATCCTGTCCGTGAGAATAGATAACAAGACGTCCACACCATTAACACGAGCCAATAGCTCACGCCGAGGGATCGCTCGATCTTTTTCGTAGATATCAAGCCTCAAGCCTTTGTGTTTTTTTAGCATTTTCAACCCATCGTCAGGAATTTCTCGGGTGATAAAAATTTTCATACCGTTTTCACACGAATTTTTTTGAGTGAGGCGATCGTCGGCCATTTTTTTAACAGTCCCGTTTTGGCACCATATTGTTGAATCACCGATTGTGCGTTGGCGAGTCCCAGACGCATCGCATCCTCAACGCCCCAACCTTTCATAAGTGCCGCGACCATACCAGAGCCAAAGGCATCCCCCGCTCCTGTGCGCGAGACTACACGTTTTTTTTGTCCTTTCACAAACCACGTTGTGGCGTCGAGGTGCGCGTGCGCGCCATGTTCGCCGTCTGTTACGACAAGCAACAACGAACTTGGGATGCGAATCTCGTTGCCGAACAAAAGTTTTGCCTCCTCAAGATTCACATTGAACATGAAAAGTTTGGAAAAAAGCGGTTCAAATGTTTTGAGACCTGCTTTGAGGTCGGCAGTACCCGGGTTCCACACGATTTTTGTTTTTTTGCCGAGCGTGTTGATGATGCGCGATGCCAATTTCATGTTGCCCCCAAACGAGGTGAGGTAAAGCCAGTTAGTTTTGAGTTTAGAAATTGGAGTGTCCTTGTCAGAGAGCTCGCCAGAAACCCCACGATACACAAGTGCCGTGCGTTCGCCAGTTTTTGGATCTGTGAGCAATGTCGAGTAACCAGTCTGTCCACCTTTTACGATCGAAAGTAGCTCCGTCGTCACATGGTGCGCGAGCATATCTCGCATGATGTCTTGTCCAATGGCGTCGTCGCCAATACGCGCCATAATTGCGGTTTTGAATCCAAGATTAGCAAACGTCACAGCGGCGTTTGTCGCCCCACCGCCTGTGGTTAGAACGAGATCGTCGAGCTCAATTTTTGTACCCAAAGCGACGCACTCATTTTTCCCCATTATTTTTATTTCTTTGGAGACGAGGAAGACGTCCCGTGTGGCAGAGCCGATGGTGATGATGTCGTAATGCATAAGTTTTTTACTTGTTTACGCCTTTCCCGCGCATCCAAACAGTCTCATCTTTTCACGGACGACTTTGGTGACCAGATCGCGGGCCGGGGCGAGATATTTTCTTGGGTCAATATTTTTTGTGTCCGTTGCCAGAGCCTCACGCAGGGCGGTGGTGAAGGCAATGCGTAAATCCGTGTCAACGTTAATCTTATTAATTCCTGCTTTGATTGCTTTTTTGATGTGCTCGTCTGAAACGCCACTGGCGTCTTCAATGTGAGAGCCCGCATTGATACTGCGACGTTTCAGCCACAATGGTACGCCTGAAGCGCCATGCAGTACGAGTGGCACGTTTGTCGCGTCCTTGATCTCTCGTAAGCGCTTCAGATCGAGTCGTGAACTCTCCTTAAACTTGTAGGCTCCATGACTCGTGCCAATGGCCACCGCCAGAGCGTCACAGCCAGTCCGTTTCACGAACTCGGCCACTTGTTTCGGGCTTGTCAAATGAGCATCGCGTTCACTCACAGAGACAAAATCCTCAATGCCAGCGATTGCGCCGAGCTCTGCCTCAACGAAAATCCGTCTGCGATGCGCAAGTTGAACGATAGCTCGTGTAGCACGCGAATTTTGCGGAAATGGGAGACTTGATCCGTCGAACATAACGCTCGTGTGAAGGCCGAGTTTGATCATTGAACGCACAAGTCGTTCATTTTTTCCATGATCAAGATGAAACGCCACAGGAACTTTAGCCTTTGCCGCCACGCGCACAATTGCCGAGAGGAACTCAATACCAGCGTAATCAATCGCTCCCTCGCTAGTTTGCAAAATCACAGGCGACTTCTCCATTATAGCGGCCTCCATGATTCCTTGTACAAGCTCGAGGTTGTTGATATTGAACGCACCGATGGCATACCAGCCTCGGTGGGCGTCAGCGAGCATTTTTTTTGGCGAGACGAGCATAGAGTTTGCTTTAGTATACGCCTTGACGTGGGTTATCGGAAGACGTAATCTTTGGCTCCTGGAGGACTCATGAAAGGACAGACTAGTGATCGTCCTGATATGAGGACGATCGGACAGTGGCAATGTATGTTCAGGGAGCTTTTTCGTCGCGCCTACGGTGGATACGAGTGTGCAACGAGTGCTCGAGGCGTCCGTGGTTTCATCAATTTGCTGCAGGCTGACTTTCCTCGCGTTGATGATTCATGCTTCGCCGGAGAATACGACGGCATCTCGACCGCCATGGCCGATTGTCTCGTCGACCTATTCGTGATTTGTGATAGATTGGGCATCGACCTTGATCGCTCGATTGCCATCAAGTGGCCTGGCGCATGCTTCTACTGTGGGAAGGTGAAGGACTGCAACTGCGTCGGACAACACGGCGAGCCTACGCTCGACGGTTCACTCCGTTCCGATTTACTCACCCAGCCATTGCGCAGTTGGCAGCAGATGCTCAAAGGACTCTTCGGAGCCATCAACGAGGCTCAGGGTATCATCAGGGTGTCCGAGCATCTCGGTAGAGAAATCAATGAGTTGGCCGAAGCGATCGAAACCTACGAAGCCACGTGTAGCGACCAGAACAAGCTTGCCGCGATGCTCGAGAGCGCTGACGTATTGGCATGGCTCATCGCTGTGGCCAACCTTCTCTCTATTGATCTTTCTTTGGCATTTATCTCAACCTACGTTGCTGATTGTTGCCCGTCCTGTGGACTCGAAGTCTGCGAAGATGGCGCGAACTGTCCGTTACACGGGTGGAGCAGGTCTCTCTAAACGAATCCGCCTCTCTTGAGGCGGATTTAGCGTTTATATATCCCTGACTTTGAACTTGGAATTCTTTTTGAGCCTCGAGCGAATTTGCGTGTGTGAAAGCAAGCCCTTTGTCGGTCCGACAAACCCGATTACCGATGCGGCATTGACCGAGCCCCATCGCAATGCCTCCACGGCAGATTGCTTGTGCAGAATTGCGCCGACGAATCCCGTAGCAAACGCATCGCCGGCTCCAGTCGCCTCAACGAGTTTCCCTGAAAAGATAGGACAGTGCCTAGTGTCCTTGCCGTCAAAACTGTACGCGCCATTTTTTCCGTCCGTGATGACAACGTGCTTTGCGCCCAGTTTGAAGAGCGCTGTGGTAAGACGATGTGGCTCTGTCGTCTGCTCTTTTGTTAACGCCTGTGCCTCTCCCAGATTCACAAACAGTAGCCGACTGCGTTTGATGAGTTCAAATAGTGAGCGCTTGCGATCGCGAATCTGAATCGCGCCTGGGTTGAACGTCAGGGAGATATGTTTGCGATCAATGGCACGTGCGACTTGTGTGAACAGACGCTCATATCCTTTGCCGAGCTCGGATAGATAGAGCCATTTCGTTGGGAGGTTGGCGGGTAATGTGTACGGGCAATCACCATGGGCGGCAAAAATTGTCCGTTCACCGTGATAATTTAGGACAACCGAGTAACTACTCTTTGCTTCCTTGTGTACGGCGATGAATCGCGTTGTCACGCGATCGTTTTTTAGAGCCTCATAGGCAAGTTTTCGTGTGCCATCTTGCCCCATCACGCTAACTATGCCGGTCTTAAAACCCATTCGTGAGAGGCCACGCGCAACGTTTGGCGCCGAGCCCGCGATCTCCGCGTCAACCATCTCGACTGGGATTTTTTTGCCATAATCAATGCAAATCTGACACTCTGGCATCTTGAGACTACACTGAATACTCGCCTCCGGGAGAACGACAAATGTGTCGAGCTTAATGTCACCAACAGTGATTAAATCAAACATACGGCCACTTTTTTATTCCTCTAGGCGATACGTTATCGAAACACGCAGTGTCATCTCTTCGCTTCCAGCCTCAATTTCAGGCGAACTCGTACTACCTCCATAAGCAGATTCTGCATAGGAACGGAGCATATATGGATCACTGCTGTCGGTCCATTCGGAGTAACCAACAACCGTATCGAGTTCAACTCCCAATGTTTGAGAAAGCGTCAGAGCTTTTTCTTGCGCATCTGCGATCGCTAAAACACGGGCGCGTTCTTTCAGTGAGTCTGTATCCTCGAGCTCAAATGACGGCCCAGAAATACTCGTTGCGCCATTTTGTCCGGCAGTATCGAGCACGCTGGACACAAGTGCGTTGTCACGGATTTTGATCGTGATAGAGTTGGACACCGTCCAACCGATAGAAACGTACGCCTCACCGTCCCACTCGGTTGCTTCATACACGTTGTAATAACTGGTCTGGATGTCGTCCGCGCTTATGCCAAGTGCTTTCACTTTCTCAAGCAGAAGATTCATCGTCTCGGAGTTGCTTGTTTGTGCACTAGTAACATCTTCTGCAGTGTTATCAACTGCAACCGTTACTGTCGCGACGTCAGGCGACGCAGTGACAGTTGCCTCCCCCTCAAAAGTCATTTGGTGTTCGTAAGGTTCTGGTTTACCGAGTTGTTCCATCTTCATCGCAAGAAAGACGATCGCATAGGCAAGCAGAATTATAAGTAGCAGGGCAAACGGTTTGTTTTCCTCCCATGTTGGCCAGAAGAAAGAGCGATTTTGTGATGTAGCCATAATGAAAAATTATTTTTTATTAAAAATACGCATTGCAGATTTGACAATTGCTGGCGCGGTGAGACCGAACGCAGTCATGAGCTCGCTCGGATCGCCGGACTCACCAAAGCGATCCTGTATTCCGATACGCTCAATCGGCACTGGCGCGTAGAGCGAGAGACATTCCGCGATAGCACCACCAAGTCCGCCAGCGGCTTGAGCCTCTTCGACTGTTAGAAACGCACCTGTCTCCTTCGCCGCCTTAATGATAGCCTTCACATCAAGAGGCTTCACAGTGTGACAATTTAGTACGCGCGTCTCAATCCCTTTTTTGGAGAGTATTTCCGCCGCAAGCAGAGCCTCATACAAAATCGGGCCAGCACCTATGATTGTGAGGTCATTCCCAAAACGCAACGTTTCTATACGCCCAAGTTTGAATGGCGTTTTTGAAGTCGTGAACACAGGAGATTTTTCACGCGCGAAACGGATGTACCACGGATGTGGATCATCAGCGATAGCTATTGTCGCCTTTCGCGTCTCGTTCGCATCGCATGGCACAACGACCCGCATGTTTGGTATTACACGCATGATGGCGATGTCCTCGAGCATTTGATGCGTGGCTCCATCGGGACCAACCGAGACCCCAGTATGTGCTCCGGCGATTTTGACATTCGTATTGTTGAGCGCGATCGTTGTGCGGATCTGCTCCCAATTTCGACCTGGAGAGAAACAGGCGTAGCTTGATATAAACGGTATCTTGCC
The DNA here is from genome assembly GCA_038065815.1 of Patescibacteria group bacterium. Classification (GTDB taxonomy): domain Bacteria; phylum Patescibacteriota; class Patescibacteriia; order UBA9934; family CAMTUG01; genus JBBTQF01. The sequence goes on along the minus strand of JBBTQF010000003.1, from coordinate 601 downwards.
AGCGAGCGCCATGCCGGCCGCGATTCCCGCAAGCGACTGTTCCGAGACGCCAAGTTGAACGAAACGATCCGGGTATTTCTTTTTGAACGCAAGACTACGCGTAGACTCTGTGAGATCTGCGCACAGCACAACGATATTTTTGTTTTTTGCGCCAGCCTCAATTAGTCCATCGCCATATCCGTTGCGTGTTGGTACCTGTTCAATCTTTTTATCAAACAGATTTTTTGCCAGATAGGCTTTTTTATTGTATTCGTTCTGGATCATATCTTTACTGATGCTCTGATCTAATTTTTCCTCCGAGCGTTCGCAACTGTGCAAGCGCATGATTCGCTTCTTCGCCGATCGATGGCACTTTACCATGCCACTCAAAATTATATTCCATAAAATCAACGCCACGACCTGGAATCGTGTCCGCAATAATCACACTCGCTTTTTCTGACATTGCATGCGCCCGTTCAACCGCCATCACAAAATCACGAATATCATTTCCAGCACAACGAATTACGTTTAAGTTGAACGCCTCGAATTTTTCTGCGAGCGGTTCAAGAGGCATGATCTCCTCCGTCGGCCCATCAATCTGAATATTGTTGCGATCAATTAT
>JBBTQF010000002.1:0-14453 GCA_038065815.1 Patescibacteria group bacterium | reverse complement strand
GTTGAAGATGAGCTCGCGCAGGAGGCAATCCCACAAGAGCGGATGTTTTATGTTCAAGCGTTGATTGCTGGGGCGGTTGAGGCTAGTAAGCGCGCGGTTGAGCTGTCGCCACGCAATGTCGCCAACTGGGAAACGCGTGGCGCTGTGTATCAGGCAATTGCAGATGTAGTTGATGGCGCAGATGCGTTTGCGATTGATGCGTATCGGATGGCGCATGAGCTGGAGCCGGCAAGTCCCGTTCATCTAACTAATCTTGCAAAGAGTTATCATGCGTTTGCTAGGCGCACCGCAATACTTGCGAGTAGTTCGGATGAGGCCTTCGCAGAGGCAGTACAGATACAGGTTGATGAGAATTTACGGCAAGCGGAAAGCGCACTTCTTCGCGCAATTGAGCTCAAGGCCGATTACGCGCCAGCACATTATGAGATCTCCATTGTTTATGAAGAGCAGGGTCGTCTTGCCGAAGCTTTGGCAAAAATGGAGTCGGTCAAGCGTTACAATCCGTTTGATGTTGGTGTCGCTTTCCAGCTTGGTGTTTTGTATTTGAGACAGGGTAAAAATGATTTGGCACAGATGGAGTTTGAGCGAGCTGTTGAGCTCGTTCCAACGTTTGTTAACGCGCATTGGTATTTGGCGTCAGTTTATGAGCTTAAAGGAGATATTGAGGCCGCGGCGTTTGAGGTGGCGATTGTGCTTGATCTTGATCCTGATAATGAGGCAGTCAAAGCCAAGCTCGCGCGTTTGCAAGATGGTCTTTCCATAGCCGAGGTTCCCGAGCCGATTGAGAATAGTCCTTGACCCCTCGCATTACATTGCCTATCATGTGCGCCACATGGGCCGTTAGCTCAGCTGGTAGAGCGTCTGGCTGGCAGTCAGAAGGTCATCGGTTCGATCCCGATACGGTCCACCAAAACCCCCCGAAAATTTTCGGGGGGTTTTGGTTCTCTGGCAACTTTTTTTGAATATGCTACAGTCCCGTCTGTACTAGAGGTGAAGTAGATGTCCGACTACGCTACCGCAACCACAATTCCTTCCTATATCGCAATGTTACTCGATATCCTGTGGGAAATCGGGGCGGTCAAGATCAACGTCGAGGAGGGGTATCGCACGGATTTTCATGAGCGCTACCCAGACGCGCCACGATCGCCGTTGTATGTCAACTTGCATACGAAGCAGAACCCCAAGACGGGTCCACTTACCACCGACGAAGTAGGCCGTATCGCGCTCGCGTTTCACCACCTGCGACAGGATATGAAGGTGAGCCCTGACTGGATTTGCGGTATCCCGAGCGCTGGCACGCCATTTGGAAAGGCGCTCTCCCGCATGACCGATGTACGGTATCTTGAGATCGAGGAAATAAATTTTGTGGGCCAACGTCAGATGTACTTCAGTGGCCAGACACGTCCACAAAATGGTGACACCGTGCTCATTGTTGACGACATTCTTTCCGACGCGACCATGAAGGAACTCGTGTTCGGCCTCATCAAGCAGACTGGCGCCACGCCAGTGCTGTTTGTCTTTCTTGATCGTGGGCAAGGAGGACGACTACAGCTTATGCAGGAAGGATACGCGGTCCATTCTGTGCTGACGATCGAGATGTTCCTTGGTTATTACCTGCGAAGCGGTCGGCTCTCTGTCGTCGCGCGCGAGGCCTGCCTCGCTTACGATGAAAAACTTACCGCCTTCAAGGTGAGTCATGAGGCAGTCTAACGGACTGCCTCTAATTTTTATTGTATCTCTTCTCGCATCGCGCTGACGCTTACCGGATCAACTGTGAGATCAGCTTCAATTCGCCTAGTGATGCCTTGGGCTGTCCGCCTGATCGTGAGTGTGCGATTGTTCCCACCTGTATTGGTTATCGTAACATCACAACTAGCCTCGCCAACGCTGATTGTCGTCGCAGAAAAATCTGGGTCGCCAGTGAACTGAATGAGTATCTCGTCAAAACAACCAAACAAAATTGCGCCCTCTTCAAGAGCGTCTTCTTCCTCCACGACAGTGCCTATTGCAGAAATTCCAGCTTGTGAGAGCGCAAGTAGTGTGGCGAGCGATGCTCCAGCGATCACAAGCATTGGGAAAAGTAAAATGATTCCGCGTTGATTATTCATAATTCATTTGTTTGAGGATTCAACGCGATTGTCGTCTCACCGATGAACGTTAACTCGCGGTAAACGCTGACATCTGGATTGAGCATGGCTTGAACAAGTTGGAAACGTAGACCAGTGAGTGTCTGATCGTTATCCGTGCGGGTGGCGTCTATGCGCCAAGCAACGATATCAATTTCTGATGAGCTTATATACACAGCCGGATCTGCGCCACGCTGTAGGCGCAGTCGTCGTACCGTGCCTACTGTCGGCCGATCTATTATCACAGTTTTTCCATCGCCATCCACAAATATAAGTACGCCGTTGTCATTACCGAGCATTGAGTTCGTGATATTCACCGAGGTCGCTTCGACCATCTCCGTTCGCAACCCAGAGAGGATAAGTGATGCTGTTTGTTCCATCTGGAGCTCTGCCTGCGCCGAGGTTTGCTCTTGCAGGAGTTGTAACAAAAATAATGTTGTTGCCGGCAAGACAATGACAATGATGCCGAGAGTAAGGATGACTTCGATGAGTGTAAAGCCTTTTGACATATTAGTGGCTTGGTACAAACGGGCCAGTCACAACGGTTGAGCCGTCCGTAAACATGAAAGTCACATCAACGGTTACCCCACTCATGGTGCCAGTGAACTGTGTTTTATGCATCTCAACCGTCTCAAGGCTAGAAAGTATTTCATCTTCTATATTGAGGAGTATTCCAGAAGTCTGATTACCACTTGGTGTACCAGGGCCACTCGCTGACCAAACTTTTGAGTTTCCAAAAAAGACTTGTTGTACGAACTGTGAATTGTTCCAGTTGATCGTGATGTTTGAGACGATTACATCAGTACTGCAGGAGTTCGTGATGTCAATCTCACGCAATTGTTTTCCGCCGTACCACTCTGCTTCCGAGATGTCGGTCTCAAAACAATTTGCCATCGTCGGCTCAAAGCAACTTCCTTGTGGATTATTCCAACGCGTCGTGAGTCCTGTTACGATCACGTTTTGTGTTCGTCCAGCGACGTCTGTCCAACTCACTTCGCTCTCAATTTCGCGCGTGTCCTCGTCAACGGCACCGCCAGAGGAAACGATGAAACAATCCCCATCACGTTGTACGTCCCGTGCGCGTACCGTTCGCAAAAAGCCTCCGGGAAGCAGGTCGGGGCTTCCATCCATCTGCCAGTGCTCGGCTGTAAACGTCAAGCCTCCAGATTCCGTTGTTGAGAGATCCTCAAACGCCATTGTCTGCAATGCAGAAATACCTTCTTGTACAGCCCATAGCGCCTCTTGTCGCATAAGGGCTCGGGAGCCAACCATGCGCGTTGTCAGCAAAAGTCCGACCCCTGCGGAAAAAATAATACCAGCAAGTCCAATCGCGACAAGCGCTTCAAGGAGGATCGAGCCTCTATTCGAGCACCACAAATCCGTCTTCTGTGACGGTGATCGTAAACGCATCTCCATAAACATCAAATGTGATTGAGCCGTACTGTAGGGTCTGTCCTGAAAGAGCAGAGAAGACGATCTCATGATCGTTTCCGAGCCAACCGCCAGCTCCGCTAAAATCAACAGTCGTAAACCCCACGCCTTCATTGAACCGATAGTTAATATCACGACTCACATCGCGTGTCGTGTAGTTTGCGCCAGAAAAAATCGTCACTGTATTCGTGTGGCGTGTGATTTCGTCGTATGGAAGATACACGCCCCATGATGTTCCTTGCGAACCAGCGCGCGCGCGACGCACCGCCCCGCCGAGGATTTGTTCGAGCGCAACCGTGCCGGAGGCAGTCGCAGTTGTTTTTTGCATGAGGGAGAATATGCCAGTGCCAAGCGTAAAGACTATCGCGACAATTGCCGTGGTGACAAGAATTTCAATGAGCGTAAAACCCTTGTGAGTCATACCGTGCCGAGGATTTGATAAATCGGCGTCACAATTGAGAGGGCGAGCACGCCGACCATCAACCCAATCACTATCAGTAACACAGGCTCAAGCATCGTTGACAAGTTGCGTGTTGCATCATCCACTTCTTGCTCATAAAAGTTTGCCAGGTAGATGAGCATGTCAGGCAGTGTTCCAGTTTCTTCGCCGACGCTAATCATGCGCAGGGCCATAGGGGGAAAACGCTTTGGATATTTTTTAAGAACTGATGAGATTGTACGACCGCGCGAGACCTCATCAAGCGTCGAGTTGAACAGCCATTTGTAATGGACATTTTTAAGCACAGAGACGGTCACGGGGATGCATTCATTGATCGGCATACCACTTTTGAGCATGGTACCCATGAGCCTGCAGATGCGCGCGAGATTGGTGTTGCGCACCACGCTTCCAATGATAGGGAAGCTCATCAGTATTCCGTGGAAGAGTGGCTGGACAAAAGAGAGTCGTCGAGCAACGAGCCAGCTTGTAAACAGAGCTATCAGCCCGAAAGCGACCAAAACGCCATGATTTACGAGAAGGTTAGCAAACCAAATAAGCATGCGTGTCGTAATTGGGAGCTCGACTTTGAGCGTTGTAAAGACGTTGAGGATGTTTGGCAGGATAAACACGACAATTCCAACGCTTAAAATGAGTGCGCCAACGAGCACGATGATTGGATAAGCCATCGCCCCACGAATTTTCTGTTTCAGATTTCTATCTTTTTCCATTTGTAAAACAAGATGCTCCAAGTTGTCCTGTAAGGTGCCTGATCGCTCTCCAGCTCGAATTAGGTTGATGAATACCGGCGTGAATACGTGTGGATAATCCGCGAAACCGTCTGCGAGCATGTCGCCGTTGCGCACGCGAATTTTGAGATTCGTGAGGATGGTCTTCAGTGGTCCTTTGGATTGTTGGATCAAAATGTCGAGAGCTTCATCAATCGCAAGCCCTGCGTGTAGGAGCACGGAAAGATATTTTGCAAACAACAGCTTCTCATTGTGTGAGATACGCACTGTCAGCTTTTCCAGCAGGCCATGCTTTACTGGCGCGCCGTCGTCATTTTTTTTCATTTGTTTAGCCTTACGTGCCATAACTATTCTTGCATGACACGAATAAACTCGTTAACGGTCGTCTGCAATGTCAGAATTTTTCGTACGCCGTCCTGCACCATTGTCGTCATTCCCTCCTTGATTGCCAGCTCCTCAATTTTCGAACTACCAGCACGGACCACGATGAGTTCGCGGAGCGCGTCAGAGTTTTCGAGGACTTCATAGATGCCAACACGTCCTCTATATCCAGTGTTTATACATTTGTCGCAACCATTTGGTTTTGCTACCACCACACGATCTGTTCCTTTGAATAGCTCCTCGATGGTTTCCTTCGTGAGAATATCCATCGCCTCTTTCTTGGTGAGATCAACTTTTGTGGCGCAGTCCGGACACACACGGCGCACCAGGCGTTGTGCTATCGCGATGAGCAAAGTTGAGGCGATGAGAAAAGGTTCAACACTCATGTCAATAAGGCGTGGCAGTGTCGTCGCCGCATTATTCGTGTGTAAAGTCGAAAGGAGTTTGTGTCCAGTCATGGCCGCGTTGACTGCGATTTTTGCCGTTTCCTGATCGCGGATTTCGCCTACCATGATGATATCTGGGTCTTGGCGTAGGAGCGAGCGCAGGCCATTGGCAAATGTGAGTTTGGCGACCTGATCAACCTGGCTTTGATTGACGCCATCAATCACGAATTCAACAGGATCCTCGATTGTGGCAATGTTTACTTCACGCGAGTTAAGAATTTCAAGAATAGCGTAGATCGTCGTGGTCTTGCCAGAACCAGTCGGACCAGTCGCGAGAATCATGCCCCAAGGTTTTTGAATGGCGTGCTGGACTTTTTTTAGATCCTCATCCGAGAATCCGAGCTCTTCAAGAGAGAGCTTATGTGACTGACTTGAGAGGAGTCGCAATACGGCCTTTTCTCCAAAGGTTGTTGGGATGACAGAGACGCGCACGTCAACATCTCCTTCTGGCGCGGAAAAATCAAAGCGTCCATCTTGTGGCGCCTTGTGTTCGTCAATGCGCATCCGCGTGAGGATTTTTAGGCGCGCAATGAGTTGTATATGTACATATGGGTCCAGCGCAAATTCGTCGTGAAGGATACCATCAATACGAATGCGAACCTTTCCGCCATTTTCCCATGGCTCCAGATGAACGTCCGACGCGCGTCCGGCGTAGGCAAACTGCATAATGGCATCAAAAAGCGTAACGGCCGCATCTCCTATTTCCCCGGCCGTTGCCTTTGCGACCAATTCCTCGATGGCCTTTTTTATTGGAGCCACCTTTTTAGTCTGTATTACTATTTTTTGTGATGTTGTCATGTTTGGCATATGCACAGGTTATTATACCGACGTTCGACACATTCTGCTATACTGTCTTTAACTCTAATTCATTGTTTTCTTTTTTTATGAGACATGAGGCACCACATGAGCATGGATTTACGCTCATTGAACTCTTGATAGTGATCGCAATCATTGCGATTCTTGCCGCGGCAGTGTTCGTTGCCCTGGATCCGCTTACGCGTTTTCAAGAGGCGCGAGATTCCCAGCGTTGGAGCGACCTGAATAATATCCTCTCTGCCGTCAAAGTTGATCAGGTAGACAATGACGGTGCCTACTCCGTTGCCATTACAGCTCTCACTGCAAACGCGGAGTACCAGATCGGTACGGCAGGAGTCGGATGCAACGATGGATGTACCGCCGTCTCAACCGAGGCCGCCTGTGTAGATCTTACGAGCCTTGTAACTGATGGATATCTCGGTAGCGTACCAATGGATTCAAGTACTGGTACAGCCGCAGAGACTGATTACTACCTCATTCGCACGGCAGAAGGGACGATCACTGCCGGCGCTTGCGACCCAGAAGTTGAGACCACGATCTCAATGACACGATAATTGGTTGACTGTTTCATAGTGTGGGTCTATAGAGCCGTCTGGTGTTTCCAGATGGCTCTTGTGTTATAGTCTCACGGTATGTTGAAAGTAGGCATCGTCGGGCTCCCAAATGTCGGAAAATCAACGTTGTTTAAGACGCTCACCAAGAAACAGGTGGACTGCGCTAATTTTCCATTTTGCACGATTGATCCAAATGTCGGTGTTGTGGAGGTGCCAGATGAGCGCCTTGCACAGCTCGCAGAAGTTTCAAAATCAGAAAAAATTATTGCTACGGCGATTGAGTTTGTTGATATCGCCGGTCTTGTGCGTGGTGCGCATAAAGGCGAAGGGCTTGGAAACAAATTTCTTGCCAACATCCGCGAGGTCAACATGATTTTGCATGTGGTGCGAGCGTTCAGTGATGGCAATGTTACCCATGTGGACGGATCAGTGAACCCGATGCGTGATGTGGAAACTATTGAGATTGAACTTGCAACTGCTGACCTTGGAACTGTTGAGAAAAGACTCGATGCTGTGCGAGGAAAGATGAAGGCCGGCAAGACGAGAGATCTCGAAAAGGAGTTGGCGATGCTCGAGCGACTTTATGCCACACTCGCGACAGGGAAGATGGCAAACATGGTTGAACTTGATGATGACGAACGTATGATGGCACGACAGTTGATGCTCCTCACATTGAAACCGATCCTGTACGTTATGAATATGGATGAATCGGACAGTGCCGATGTGGTAGATGAGGCTTATAATCTCGGTGAGGGTCGTCTAGTAATCCCTATTTCGGCCAAAATCGAGTCCGAGCTTGTGGATCTTCCAAAAGAAGAGGTCGCGTCATTCATGGAAGAACTCGGTCTTACCAGATCAGGTCTCGATCGTGTCATAAATAAAAGTTATGAGCTTTTGCGTCTCATCACATATTTTACTAGTGGTGAAAAAGAGACGCGCGCGTGGACGATTCAGCAGGGCACCAAGGCGCCACAGGCCGCTGGAGTCATTCATACCGATTTTGAAAAGCATTTTATCCGAGCCGAGATCATCAATTGGAAAGATTTTGTGGAGCTTGGTGAAGTCGGTGCCAAAGAGGCGGCCAAATTGCGCGTTGAGGGTAAAGAATATGTGATGCAAGATGGGGATGTGTGCCATTTCCGTGTCGGTGCTTGACAAGTTCTTGCATTCTTTATCTCGTCTCGATAGAATTTCTACACTAAGCATTTAAGTCAAACGTATGCTTTACGAGTTTGAGCTTTTTCCCGTGATGACCGACGACGACGATGACGATGACGACGAGGAGGAGGACGACGATGACGCCGACGAGGACAAGGATCAAGAAGACGACACAGAAGATGGTCCAAAGACTGGGGTCGAGGCTGACGAGAAGGAGGACGAGCCGGAGTTTTAGTGTAAAGGCAGATCTATGTATCTGCCTTTACTTTTTGCCAGCGAACAATTTGGCGCCCGATGCGCTGACCTTCCCGCTTATAGAAGATTGGAGTGTTAAGTTCTCGGACTTTTTTTATTTTTGGAACGACAGGAATCTCACCGATGACTGGGAAACTCACCACGAGCATACCGTTTGGTTTGAGGAGTGTGAGGAGATGGGAGAATGTTTTTTCATATAGCTCAAGAAGTTCGTAGCGGATCGTTTCAAGCTGTTGTGCCGTCTCGCCACCTTTTTGGGGGCGGCCAAGATACGGTTCAGTGACGATTGCATCAACAAGTTGAACGAGTTTGAGCGTTGTCGCGTCACCGTGCTTGAGCTCGGTAAGCGAGACGCCGTTGCCTCGCGCAAGCCATGCAAGGTTTTTTTTGGAGTCCTGTATTGCCTGTTTTGACAGATCACTACCATAAATTTTTTTGAAACCGAGTAGCTGTGCTTCCATGAGTACTGTTCCAGAGCCACAGAACGGATCAAGTACAGAGCTCTTTGTAGGTTCGAGTCCTGTGAGGTTAAGCATAATACGCGCGAGCTTTGGCGGTAGCATGCCTGATTTGGCGTTGCGTGCTGGGCGACCGAAGTCTCTATTTGACCACGCTTCAAAATTTTGAACAGTCTCGGTTTTGCCAATGAGGGTTTCGTGGCCATTTGGAATCACAATAAATTCTCCGCCCTTTTCAAGCAAATGGTTTTTTTGAACAACGACAGATGAGAGAGCCGTCTCTCGACTAGTTACAAGCCGACATGACACGCCGTCTGCTTTTAATCGTTTTTTTACTTCAAGTCCAAGTGGCTGTATCTGTTTTGCGATGCGTTTATCGTACGTCGAAATCCCAAACTGTACTTTGCCATCATACGCCACGATGTACGAACGAATGAGATCTGCTGTTTTTTGTTTATCAAACCCCTTGAGCGATCCGACTATTGTACCGACTTTGATTACACCGGCAAGTCGTTCTTGGAGTTCGGTTGATGGTGTCGTGATGCCGTCAAGAAGCATAATTTCAGGATGAGCGAGACTAACAAGTTTCGCTCCTGTTACCGTTTCGATTTCCGTTCTTGATAATTCTGGATGTGCTCCTAGTACAAAAAATTTCATACGTAAGGAGTATAACATCATGTCTTCCCTTGACGAAAACCGCTAATTTTAATAAGCTCCTCATACTTATTATTGACCATACCTATCCTTTGCTAATGGATGGGTCCTCGAGTCGCACTCGGGGCAATTTCCTATGAAACAGTACGAACTACTGTACATCGTCTCCTCTAAATACACCGACGCTGAAGTCGAAGGCATCATGGACAAGGTGAGCGCGATGATCGCCAAACACGGGGCCACGATTTTGCGCAACGAGATGATCGGCAAAATTCGTCTGGCCTATCCAATCAAAGCCCAGCGCAACGGATCTTATGTCCTTGTCCATTTTGATATGGAGGCGCTTGAGGCCAACGAGCTTGATCGCGAGTTGCGTCTGGCCGATGAAGTTCTGCGCCATCTATTTGTTGAGCGCACGCCTGGCGCGGAAACGCGTCGCTATGTGCTGGAGGCTTATCAGTCGCCTCTCACCGAGGAAGGACACCGACGTCGTGATGAGAAACGCATCACCCAGTCGCGCCCAAGCGCTACTGGCGTTGTTGCCCAGCCAGCGATGAGCATGGAAGAGCTTGATAAGAAACTTGATGAGATTTTGGAGGACAAAACTGCCGAGAGCCTTTAATTCGAGTATCATTATTTCATAATTCTCATTTTTTATTCTTTATGGCAGGCTCACTTAATCGCGCGATGATCATCGGTAACGTGACGCGCGATCCTGAAACGCGACAGATTCCAAGCGGACAAACGGTGTGTTCCTTTGGTGTGGCGACAAATCGTAATTGGAAGGATCAAGCAGGGAATAAACAGGAGGCGGTTGAGTTTCACAACATTGTAGCTTGGGGCAAGCTCGGTGAAATTTGCGGTCAGTATTTAGCAAAGGGTCGTAAGGTATATGTGGACGGTCGCATTCAAACACGCGATTGGGAAGGACAAGATGGCGTCAAACGTAATCGCACAGAGATCGTAGTTGAGAATATGGTGCTTCTTGATCGTGCTCCTGGTGGGTCCTCAAGTCCCTTCGGCGGATCTTCGGCTCCACAAGCCTCTTATACCTCGTCTACTCCTCCTCTCAAAGATGATCCGGGGATCAATCCAGATGATGAAATCAAGATCGAAGATATTCCATTTTAAACGAATATGTCACCAAAGAAAAAAATTCAAAAGCACTGCCTATTCTGTGTAAATAAGCAGATCGAAGTTGATTATAAGAATGTTCAGTTCTTACGTCGCTTTATTTCATCGTTTGGTAAAATCGTGCCACGTAAACGCAGTGGCATTTGCGACGGCCACCAGCGTATTCTCTCCACGCAAGTGAAGCGTGCCCGTATCGTCGCCATACTGCCGTTTGTGGCAAAGTAATGTGCTGTCCATAGTTGACTTGTTTCAAGAACGCTTTCGCCTGTACGAGCAAATCCGCGACTTTTTTAAAAGTCGCGGATTTGTGGAAGTAGAGACGCCATTGCTGGTCGAGTCTCCGGACCTTTCCCCAAGTCTCTCGCATTTTGTTACGACCCAGCTCCCAAAACTCGCCTTAATAACGAGTCCTGAATTCTCGATGAAAAAGTTGCTCGGTCATGGGTTTGAAAAAATTTTTACGCTCACAAAAGTATTTCGCGATGACGAGGCAGATACGGGTCAGCATACACGTGAGTTCATGATGCTCGAATGGTACGAGCAGGGGAGTGATTACATGACTGGCATGGATCAAACCGAAGAGCTTGTCCGATCATGCCTTTCGCATTCCCAATTTTCGTCCTTCAATTCCAAATTTTCTCGTCTCCACCTTCCAACTCGTTTTCTCGAGCTCACAGGGATTGACTATGCTGACGCATCGCTCGAGCAGATGCTAGAAGCTTGTCAGCGACTTGGTCTCACGACAGACGCGAGTGATACGTGGTCTGATTTGTTTCATAGAATTTTTGTGACGTACATAGAGAATCCGTCGCCTTGTTTCGTCTACGATTTTCCTAAACAGCAGGCGGCACTTTCGGCGCTCACCACAGACGGCAAGTATGCACAGCGTTTTGAACTTTATGTTAATGGAGTTGAACTGTGCAATGCTTTTACAGAGCTCACAGATTCTCTCGAACAACGAGCTCGATTTGAGCAAGAACTTGCGGAGCGTCAACGGCTTTGCAAAGAGACATTCCCGATTGACGAGGAGTTACTCTCGCTGTTACCATCCGTGCGCCGACCGACCTTTGGCAACGCGCTCGGTATTGACCGCCTGCTGATGCTCAAACTCGGTATCAAAGATATAAATGATCTGCACTATGGCTTCTCCAAACGATATTAAAAAATCAACTGTGATAAATCTCGACGGCACATTATGGATCGTTGTTGATTTTCAGCGTGTGAGCCCGGGCAAAGGTAGTTCGTTTGTGCGCACGCGGTTGCGTAATCTCAAAACAGGTAAGGTACAGGAACAGGCGTTCAAGTCGGCGGAGTCTCTCACATTTGAGGACGTGGTTTATAAAAAAATGTCTTTTTTGTTCAGTGACGCAAACAGCTATACTTTCATGGATAATCAAACGTACGAACAACTCGCCATGGATAGAGATCAGATTGGTGATGAGGCAAAGTATTTGAAGGAGGGGCTTGAGGTCTCCGTCGTAACACATCATGAGATTCCGCTCGCATTGCAGATTCCAAAAAAAATTGAGTATACGATTGTGAACGCTGATCCAGCCGTTAAAGGCGATACTGCGAGCGGTAATGTGTTAAAGGAAGCCACGCTCGATAATGGTCTTGTGACGCGCGTGCCGATTTTTATTAAGCAGGGCGATAGGATTGTCGTCAATACAGACGAAGGGGCGTACGTAGAGCGCGTATCCTAGAATTGCCTCGCGCGGTACATTTTAGTATAATAAAGTCGAATTTGCGCGACATGGCACGACGCAAGCGGTTCGACAAATACGAAGAGCGGAAGAAACCGCGCTTTGAAATGAATCCAGATACAAAACGAGGGATCCTCGTTGTTCTTTTCTTTGTCATTTCAGCGCTCCTATTTTTATCCTTTTTTGACCTTGCTGGCAGTGTTGGTACGACGATTGATGAATATGTGGCGATCCTCTTTGGATGGGACCGATGGTTACTCCCGTTTGTCTTTTTACTCCTAGGTGCCTCATTGACCCTCGAGCGCGTTGCTCTTTCTGCCTACAACTACATCGGCCTACTTTTTTTCTTCCTCTCCTTTAACGGTTTCGTGAACCTAGTCGCATTGGAGACGGACGCTGTTACAGATTCGTACATGTTGAGTCAGGCCGGAGGTTATATCGGACTCTTTCTGCATCAAGTATTCACGGCACTCGTAGGGTTTTGGGGGGCGCTTGTACTTTTGGTGGCTCTACTAGTTGTGTCTTTATTGCTTTTATTCAACACATCCCTGCGCTCGATCTTTATGGTCCATCGTCATTTGTTTGGATGGTGGGGGGAAAAGTGGCACAGAGAGAAAGGGACAGAGGTCACGGAAGAGACAGAGGAGTTAGAGGATATGGAAGATGGCGTTGAGGCCGATTCACGTATCAAAATAGAGCCCAATGCTTTTCACAAAAAAGCGATTACGGCAACACCTGTCGAGCAGGTTCTCTCAAGTAAACAGCGACGAAAAATAGAAATTCCATTCGATTTGTTGGAGTACCGTTCAAATAAAGCGTCGGCAGGAGACATCACACGCTCTCGGGAGATCATTCAAAAGACATTTGGGCAGTTTGGGATTGATGTCGAGATGGCAGATACGGCCGTTGGGCCGACAGTGACGCAGTACACTCTGCGTCCGGCAAACGGTGTCAAGCTGGCGCGCATCGTCGCTTTGCAAAACGATCTTGCGCTGGCGCTTGCGGCGCATCCAATCCGTATTGAGGCGCCGATTCCGGGCAAGGCGCTTGTTGGGATCGAGGTTCCGAATCAAACAGTGGCTACGGTCTCATTGCGCGATCTGCTTGAGTCCAAAGAGTTCCGTCGTCGCGAGAGCTCGCTTTCGTTCCCGCTTGGCAAAGATGTCTCTGGCACCCCGTGGGTCGTGCGACTCGATAAAATGCCACACATGCTTGCGGCCGGTGCTACTGGTTCTGGGAAAAGTGTCTGTTTGAACACCATCATCGTGAGCTTGCTTTATCAAAACGGGCCTGATGATTTGAAATTGATTCTTGTTGATCCTAAGCGTGTTGAGCTCACTGTCTATGAGGGTATTCCGCACCTGCTTATCCCGCCGATTACGAAAGTTGATGACACGGTAAATGCGCTTAAGTGGGCGGTGCGCGAGATGGATCGTCGTCTCGATGTGCTTTCAAAGTTTGGCGTGCGTGATCTTGATTCTTACAACGCGAAAGCCGAAGCCAAGATTCCAAAACTTGTCATCATGATTGATGAGCTCGCAGATCTCATGTCATCTTCTCGCCATGAAGTCGAAGGACTCATTGTGCGTATTGCGCAAATGGCGCGTGCGGTTGGCATTCATCTGGTTATTGCTACGCAACGACCATCTGTTGATGTCATCACTGGGCTCATCAAAGCGAATATCCCGGCGCGCGCCGCATTTGCTGTTGCAAGCCAAGTTGACTCGCGCACGATTTTGGATTCAAGTGGCGCCGAGAAATTGTGCAGTCGTGGCGATATGCTCTACACAAGCGCCGAGCTTGGGAAGCCAAAACGCTTGCAGGGCGCCTTTGTTTCCGACGGAGAAATCGAGCGTGTCGTGAAGTTTCTCAAGCAGGCTGGTGAGCCAGACTACAACTATCAGGTGACACAAAACGAAGGCACTGGTACTATTTTTGATAGCAGTCAGAGCGATGAGCCGATGCTTGAGGAGGCGATTCATGTGGTTATTGAAGCAGGAAGGGCTTCGACTTCGCTTCTACAGCGACGCCTGAAAATCGGTTACTCACGCGCCGCTCGTATTATTGATATGATGGAAGAGCATAGTATCGTTGGGCCTCCTGACGGCGCGAGGCCTCGTGAGGTGCTCGTTAGTGAGTGGCCACTTGTGGC
>JBBTQF010000001.1:0-3848 GCA_038065815.1 Patescibacteria group bacterium | reverse complement strand
CATCAAGATGGTATGCCAGATATTCACGAAAAGAGAATGGCGGAAGAACAAACTCTTTCACACGTCCAAGCAAACTCTCTCTATTCCCTTTGCGCAATTCCACCGCGGATGAACCGGTGATGAAATAACGGATCGAGTACTTCCGGTCGTACATTGTCTTTAGAATCTTTTCAAAGTTTGGCAGCTTGGTAATTTCATCAAAGAAAAAATAGAGTTGATCGTTGGCGTCGGTAAGTTGTGTTTGCAAGATGCCTTCCACATACGTTTCCAGTACACGCTCAAACACATCTTCATTCTTATACTGCGTTTGCAAAAATGTATCATCAAACACGATGTAAAAAATCTGTTTTGGCTTAACCCCTTGAGTAAGAAGAGCGCCTATCACTTGCCGCATCATCGTAGACTTTCCCACTTGCCGCATACCCACAACGCTTACGATCTGATCGTTTTCACTTGTCTGTATACGAAACAAAACATCGTAAAAAAGCTCGCGTCTAAAAGACGGATCTTTATAGCGCTCTATTCCTGGTGGCCCATATTCCCACCAAGGATTCAGTGTTTTGATTTGTTCGAGTAATTTGACATCCATATACCCTTGTAAACAAAGGGGAATTCTGATCCTTTTTCCTAATACTATACTATAATATACTAAAGGTCAAACAATCCCTCTACTACGATTAGAAAGGCCTACCGATCCCAAGCTCCTCGCAGAATGCAGCGAGCTGTTTTTGGATGTCGACCTCCTCGGATTGCAGTTTCTTTAACTCGATAGCGACAGCGCTGATATCAATCGGCTCTTCCTCCTCGAACGTGTCCACGTAACGAGGGATATTCAGGTTGTAATCGTTCTCCTTTATCTCCTTGAGCATGGCTCTATGAGAGTACTTCTCCACCTCTTTGCGGTTGACGTATGTGTCAAAAATCTTGTCGATGTGTTTGTCGAGGAGATTGTTCTGGTTCTTTCCTTTTTCAAACTCCCGTGATGCATCGATGAATAATACGTCATCATCGGCCTTGCGGCATTTTTTGAATACGCACACCGTCGTCGGAATACCTGCACCATAAAACACATTTGCGGGAAGGCCGATAACCGTATCGAGGTAGTTTAATTTTTCAACAATGTATTTTCTGATCTGCCCTTCGGCGGCTCCGCGGAACAAAACGCCGTGCGGCAGGACGACCGCCATTGCTCCGTTATCAGCCAGGTGATAAAGCATATGTGTCACGAACGCGTAGTCGGCTTTGGTGCTTGGTGCAAGACGCCCATACTGAATAAAACGGTCATCTTGAGCGAGAACTGGATCCTTCTCTCCTTTCCACTTGGCGGAAAACGGCGGGTTGGCCACGATGACTTCCGCTTTCAAGTCCGGATGAAGATCATTCGTGAGCGTGTCACCGCGACGAATATCAAAATGAGCAAAATGCACACCGTGCAGAATCATATTCATGCGCGCCAAGTTGTGGGTCGTTGGATTCAATTCTTGGCCGTAGTAATCAACCACGTCGGCATACTCGCTCACGCGTAAAAGCAAAGAACCGGATCCGCATGTTGGATCGTAAACGGTTTTTATCCTCTGCTTGCCTGCCGTGACGATACGAGAAAGCAAGCGCGAGACTTGCGCCGGTGTATAAAACTCCCCCGCTTGCTTTCCGGCACCGGCCGCAAATTTTCCAATCAGGTACTCATAGGCGTCGCCGAGCAAATCACTCTTTGTGTCCTCCAACTTAAAGTCAATCTCGCTCAAGTGCGACAACACCTCGACAATGATTCCGTTTTTCTCCTTCTCGCTGTTTCCCAGCTTGTTCGAAGAAAGATCAACATCGGAAAACAACCCCTTAAAGTTGTCCTCGCTGTCGGTGCCGGAAGACGTTTGCTCAATGGTGTTTAAGACCGCTTTTAGATCCTCCAAAATAAAATCAGCTTCTCCGTTTACCTCACCACGCCCCTTCTTCACGAGATAAGAAAAAAGCTGCGTTGGTTGCAGAAAAAATCCAAGATGCTCCAGTGTGCTTTTTTGAACCGCTTCAAGAATTTGCTTACCTTCTTTTGTGCCCTCGTCGATCTCACTAAATGCAAAATCCTCGCTCGCTAATAGCTTCTCATCAACATAGGTCGCCAATCGCTCGGAAAGATACTTGTAGAAAATAAAACCGAGGATGTAGTTTCGATATTCATCGGCATGCATCCTTCCGCGCAAAACGTTGGCTACGTTCCAAAGTTGCGCTTCTAGTTTTCGTTTTTGTTCTTCAGACATATTTTTCTAACAAAACCCAGGCCTTTTGCACTGGGATCGTGGGGGTATTGTACTCGTTGTGGAAGCCATAAGTCAACGTAAAAATGAGGCAAAAAGACCTCATTCTCCCTACAACTCCGTATACTTCTTATGGCTCCCCCTCGCCTTCTCCACCGGATACTTCGCTGCGGTCTTTTCGAGTATTTCAACATAATCCTGCACTCCCAAAACAACAGGTTCTAGCGACGTTGAAAGAAATTGTCCAGTGTAGTTAAACATGATTTTTTTGACGTGGTTAGCATAGTCCCATAACCACCCGACGTCAAAGCAAAAACCGGCCGTGGGAGGCCAGTCTTAGTACACGAGGAGCAACCCCATCCAACTTCCCCTTGAAAAGGGGAAGTGATGAACGCCCTACTCCACCTCCACCTTAATATGATCCGGCAAGCTGGGGAGGCGCTTGAGCCAGAAGGGGGTCACGGTAACGTCAACTTCGGTGATGAGGTCGTAGGATTCGAGCTCTTCGACCACTGCCCCGACGCTCTTGCCAACAAAACGACTCTTGTCCAAAAGCGCGCTCATCTCGGACAAATGCGCCGGAGCATCAACCGATGCCTTGATACTCGCTGTGCCTGCATCAGCATCCAAATCCTCTATGGTTAGCTGTAATAAATCCGATGAAGTCGCCTCAAGCTCAAGATCCTCTGGAACAACAACAAGCAACGCCTCCTGCACGCTCTCCCACATCTCTTCCTTGTCAAAAAACACACCAACAACCCGCACACGCAATGAGAGTGTAACTAGTCCTGTTTCTGCACCAGGCTCCGTATCGCTCTTGCGCTCGATCACAAACGTCTCATACACCGCTCCACTCGGCGAGCCAGCTTGCGTGAAAAGTTGCGTCTTGGCAACATCAAGAATTTCTTGTTCAAGTTGTAAAGCAAAAGCATCGAGCTCTTCTTGGGTCAGCATCTGCACGGTCACCTCACCGCCAGTAAAAGCTTCCGTACTCTGCGCATAAATCTTTTTTTGCAATGACTCATTGAGCCCCGGAATCGTGAACGTAGTCGGACCAATCTCGCCACCCTTCCCTATAAAATCGGCATGCGCTGTCACATTGACCGATCCACTCGCTGGCACATTCACGGTCTCGTCAAGACGGAACAACAAACCATCTGGCGAAAGCAACCTCGTTGTTGCCACCAGCATCTGATTGGATAAGTTGGTATTGTAAATCGTCACCATGCCACCAGCTTTTTCCTCAACAACCTCCCCTCCGTCATTTTCAAGTGTAAAAGTCTTCGCTTGTTCAAAAATTGTACTCAAGACCTGACCCTGCGCTTGCCCGTCCGTGCTTGGCACTTCAACAATATCAAAATCTTCAGAAATCGAGACGGCCTGCGCCTCGGTCGTGACACGGATCGTCGCTGATGCAAACGAAAGATAAACGACTCCAACGAGCAGAAGACAGGTCGCTAACACAAAGCTCACCGCGATACGACGGTAAAGTTTAAGCGATGGATCTGCGCGACGCGACTTTGGCTCTAATGGCAGAGCCGGAACGATCGGTTTTGGTGTCGCAACTTTACGCACCACTCTCTTTTTTGGTGTTGA